>CBFGJQ010000022.1:0-17176 GCA_965649095.1 Caldifarciminota bacterium
AGGAATTTTTGAAATTCCTATTACCTGAACATACATCAAGGGGATTCTCCCCCTGAAATCCCCTTTTTCAAAGGGGGATTTATTATCCGTTTAGATCTCAGTTTAGTTTTTACTAAATTGTAGTTGCCTGCTTCAGCCGGTTCTATATTGGGCAACTACATCTATTTTTTCGTCCGCCTGAAGGCGGACGCTACATTTTTATTTCATTTTTTGAAAAAGACTTACCTCTTACCGGTAATTTGGGTAAGATCTAATTTGATGAGAAAATATTTTTTTATCGTTAACTTGACTTTAAAGATGTTTTAAATATAATCAATCATGCCGGCAGTCGTTGTTAGAGATTTATCCAAAAATTTTGGAAAGATTAAAGCGGTTGCTGGTATCTCATTTGATGTTGAAGAAGGTGAAATCTTTGGGCTGATAGGTCCAAATGGGGCGGGTAAGACAACAACCTTAAGGATGGTTGCCACCCTTTTCCAACCCACCTCGGGTATCATTGAGATATTTGGATTAAATGTAGCAAAAGATGGGGCAAGGATAAGGGAGATGATAAGTTATCTTCCTGAAGAGGCAGGTGCATATAAAAACCTCAAAGGCATTGATTATCTAAAATTTATGGTGGGATTTTATGCAAAGGATAATCAAGAAAAAAAGAGAATAATAGAAAGGGCAATTGAAATAGCAAAACTTGGGGAACGTCTGAATGACTATATCAGAAACTACAGCAAGGGGATGATAAGAAAGTTGCTCCTTGCCCGTGCCCTGATGCATAATCCAAAACTCGCGATCCTTGATGAGCCAACCTCAGGACTTGATGTGATAAATTCACTTGAGATCAGGAATCTTATCATTGATTATGCAAAGAGGGGAACGACGGTCATCGTCTCCTCCCACAATATGCTTGAGATTGAATTCTTATCAAACAGGGTAGCATTCATCCACCAAGGTAAAATAGTGGAATCCGGGATTCCCTCAGAACTGCGCAATAAATACCGGGCCGAGAACCTTGAACAGGTGTTTGTGAAGAGCATAGGTGGTAAAAATTGAAAAAATTCTTTAATATCTTTCAGAAAGAGATAAAAGACCTTCTAACCCTGAGGATGATACTGCCATTTTTTATGTCAATATTTATCCTATTCTTTATCGGACGAGTTATGCAGAGCGAAATCGGAAGGGCAATTAAACCCGTCAATATTGGTGTCTTAGACAGGAGCAAAACCAATACATCCTTTGCATTGATTGAAGGTTTAAAAGATACAGGTAATTTAATCACGATTATCCCGGCCGGGGATGATACCCAGGCGGTAAGGATTGCAAAAGAGAAGAATCTTTCTATGGTTGTGATAATTCCTGAGGATTATGAATCAAGTTTAAAAAATAAAATGAGAGCCGAGGTCAGGGTTTATTCAATAATAACTTCCTTAAGCCTGGCGTCCTCTGCCCGGCGCGCACATATAAGGGATTTTTTAAAAACAATCAACCAGGAGGCAGCAGAATCATTTATAAGAGAGATAAACCCCACCCTAAATTTAGAAATACTGCGTGAACCGATTAAGGTAAAAGAATTTGTTGTTATTAGAGGTATTATACAACCAGGGAAGGCAGCATTTATCATTGCCTATATCTCCAGCCAAACCGTCATTGTCCCAATTGCACTTTTGATGTTGATCATCATAACCGGCACAATGATTGCCTCATCAATTGCCCAGGAGAAGGAGAATAAGACTCTGGAGACAATCCTCACCATGCCGGTTTCAAGATTTACCATTGTTATTGCCAAGATGCTTGCGGCAGTGTTCCTTGCGATATGCTTTGCACTCTTCTTTGTGTTGGCGATGGGTAGCTATATGTCTTCATTTGGTGGTATGACAACGAGTACCCCTTCTGATTTTCAGGGATTGGGTTCGGGTATAAACTTGAGCCTTGATACATCGGGCAAAATTTTGTTAGGCGCAAGCATATTCTTATCAATCGTCAATGCCCTTGCCTTAGCAACAATCTTGGCCTTATTTGCCCAGGATGTCAAAGATGCCCAGACAACGATTATGCCACTTACAATAATGATACTGATTCCATATTTCTTCGCCCTCACATTTGACCCTGGCACAATGAGTCCGGGCTCAAAGATATTCACATTTTTGATTCCATTTTCCCACACATTCTTTGCCTTTAAATTTCTTCTCCTCGGACAGAGATTTCCTGTCATAATGGGGAATCTTTATCTATTTATCTTTGCCGTCACCTTGCTTCTGGTTGCTACAAAAATCTTTTCCTCAGAGAGAATTTTGACGATGAGATTCAGTTTTGGAAAATCAAGGAAGATGGAGGGAGTTAAGGCGTAAGCCTTATGCTGAAAATGAAGAGGGGAATCTCGGCAAATAAGTTAAAATTTATAGGAGATACCAATCCTATCCGGGTTGACTTCCATCCCCCACTTCCCTTCCTGCTTGAAGACTGCGACATTGATTATTGAGACGATGCGATTGATAATCATAAAACCGGTCATAAATGTCGCACGCCGAAAATTCTCCCGGGCAGATTTTCGCCTCTCCCAGTAAAAGGTCTGATTTGCAATTGTATCCCATCTCCACTCATCCTCACCAAAATAGCCGTGTTGTTGAATATACTCTCTTTGTCGTTCCGGGTCATCAGGAAAATAGAGACTGGCATCACGCTCAACAGTTAGATTGTACTCTTCAGAGGAGAGATAGTCTTCAAGATTGTCAAAGTATTCAGCATCACTCCGAACGGGATTTGCCCCGGCGTGTTCAACTGCAAATGCCCTTGATGATTGTTCCAATCTCTTCCCTGTCCAGTTGAATGTGTAGTATGCAAACCAGAGGGAGCCCTCAACGATAAAGAATACCCTTGCCTCACCCTTCCTCTTCAGTATCATCTCACCCCACCCCGGCATAATTGCGGAGGCAAGGATTGGGTTCATACCCTCAAATAGAATCAATGTCAATCCTAAAAGCATCTTGTCTCCTTCTATTTATTTCAGCACGGCAAACTTCTTGAACTTCACTTCCCTTCTATCATTATTCCTCGCTTCAACGCGCAGGATATAAATACCATTTGCCTGGTTTGTGAAGTCAAAGTATCTTTCGTTATATTCATTGGGAGTAGGTTTATCAATCTTCATTCCTCCCACCCTGTGTCCGGCAAGGTCAAGGATGTCAATATTCACAGTCGCAGCCCGGGAGAGGAAGAAGCGGACCGTCCCGTATTTCTCCACTGGGGAAGGGTAGATATAGAATGAACCAATCAGGAAACCCGAAGTCTTTGGTTGGATATATCCACCCCCATACCTACCCCAATTCTTATTTGAATTCATATAGCCACACCAGGAGGCAGTCTTGCCCGGGAAGTCCCAGATATATATCTTTCCCGAATCACTTCCACCGGCGAGTTCCAAATCTCCATCCCCATCAATATCAAAGACGAAGCCCGGGGATGAGAAGCCACCCTCACCAAAGAGGGGTGAGAATGGGAATTCACGATTCCGGTTATAGATAAGCCTCAAATTCCCGAATTCCAAAGAGTCCTTGGGAGCCAGTCCGAATATAATCTCTTCGTCAGGTATTGTATCAAGATTGGCAATCAGAAGTGGATATAATATATACCCGTCGGTAGTCAAGGGAAAGTTATTCTCAATCGTCCCATTGCGATTAAAGACATATAATGTCCTGCTGCTGTTCGGCGAGATTATCTCAAGATAGCCATCCCGGTCAATATCCGCAAGGGCGGGTGTATAATAGAATACCGTATCAATCCAGGTCTCAAACTTCTCTTCTAATGAATCTTCACCATAGATATAAAATGTTCCATAACCATTTACAATCGCTGCCTCAGGTTTGCCATCCCGGTCTAAATCACCAACGACCGGTGATGAGTATGTGAGCATATTATGCTGGGAGTTTGTAAATTCCTTGCTTATACCATCTCTATTCACAAGCCAGAATCTACCATCAGCGCCAAGGACACCAATCTTTCTATCTATTTCATCAAAGACGCAGGGAGTAGAATAAATCCAGGCGTTGAGATAGATTGGAAAGTTTGCGATATTTGTGCCGAAACTATTTAGGCAGTATAACCTCCTATCCCCCGAACCGAAGAGAATCTCCAGTCTATTATCTCCATTTATATCAAAAAGGAGGGGGGCACCGAGGATTATACCATCCGCACGGAATGGGAAGTTTGCAAGGGGGGTAAGTGTCCTGCCATCGATCACCCTTAAATAGAATCCCGCCCCAAAGACAATATCCTCTCCTCCATCACCATTTATATCACCAATCGCGGTAAAGGTCGTAATTGTATCAACGATTGCCGAACCATATAATGTGCCATCATAATTATAAACATAAATATGCCCATAACGGGTTGTGGCAACTATCTCAATATCACCATCTCCATCAAGGTCGCCGTAATTCAATGAATGAATGGCCCTTCTTATAGGAAGTGATACCGGGAAACCCTCTTGAAAGATATCAAAGTTGACGGAAAGGTTCATCAGTGTATCAAGTTTTGAAAGGACTTCTATATTCAAAAGCGATTTTCCAGAATAACTATCAGAATTGGGATTGGTAAATGGACCAAAATGGTGATTTGCCTTCCCCGAATCATCAACAAAGAACGGGTCGTATTTAGAGCCGAAGTATTCAGGGTCTGGTTCTTTATAATATCCAACATTCCACCAGGCATCAAAGTGCTGAATCCCATCTGCCTCTTCAAGGTCAACTCCCTTATGTTTTGGATTGGCCTGAATTGTATTATATGCATAATTTTCGTATATCACATTGTCATCTATGTGCCAGATTAAGATTCCACTCCCGGGTAAAAAGAAGTCAAACTCTCCATAGTCAACATAGACCGGAACACCGTCCTCAACATCAATGACAATCGTATCTCTATTTTTTATATCCTGCTGGCGATTTTCAATCAAGAAGAATTCAGTTGGCGAGATTGGAATTTTTATCATTGTCCTGTTTGCCAGTGCCGATTGTGTAGTATCTACTTCGGCGGCGCGGAGGGTCAACAGACTTTCGGGATTATTTACGACAACTGGCTCAACCCAGACCGGGTCATTTGTATAATGTCCAAAAAAATACCTTGTCCAGGCACAAAGATTTGCCGGAATAGAACCCTCAGGAACACCTGCTTCATACATACCGACCCAGCCACCCGTGCCCATTAAATCCCAGGCACCAACCCCACAGGAATTTCCTGTGACATCATATAGGTCGGGTAGTCCCAGGATATGACCGAACTCATGGACGGTTGTCCCCAGGGCGCCCACCATATACCAGTCAACCCTTGCCATCTCCGATAGACAGCTAATCGGGCATTGAATGGTATCAGTTCCATTATTGGCAATTATATAAGGGACTCCTAAGTAATATTCTAAGGCAGCGGGTGGAATTGTTGCCGAGGGTATGTCATAGACACGATAAAAATTTATACTTGTCTGGAGCATGCTTCCCGCATGAAAGACAATTATCGCATCATAGGCAGAGAAATCTATTGATTCGTCTAAATCTGCTGCCGCAATTGCATCGGCAATAATCCTTACCATTCCCATCTCCATTGCGTAGAGATTATAAAATGCGACGGTGATTCCGCCGATTGTCTCAAAGTGGTCAAAGCCACTGTAGTATGACATCTTATGGGGGAGTTGATAAGAGTCGGTTGGGCGGTCGGGCTTTACCACAAAATTTATATTGCATTTACCAAAGGAATTTGCCTTGTAATAGTTGTGCAAAAACTCCATCTGGTGCGCAAAGTATTTCTTGGTATGGGGGGGGTCATAGAAGAGTCCATCTGATGGCGAGCCGAAGCCGATCAGGTCCATCTTGCCATTGCCGGTAGAAAGCGTATCATTATCCAGAACAAATTCTGCCTTTAAGACCAGGATATTCAGAGCCTGCAATCTTGATTTACTATTCAGTTTCGGGATTCCAAAGTCCTTAAAGAATTGGGCATTTCTGAATTGTCCTGGGGAGTATGTTTCAGCCCCCTTGGGGCTATTAAGTACTATCTTAAGCTTTGATTCCGGTAATTCAGGGGCCGGATAACGCCTCTCTTTCGTTATTACCAGTTTTTCCGAGCTACCAATAGTGAGAAAAAATAGAATTAGAAGAGATAGCCACAAATTTACCTCCTTCATAATCGCTTAATTATATATCAACCAAAAAGAAAGTCAATAGCAAGAAAGGGATTAAAACCTTATCCGATACTGATACTGCAGTCTGTATTCACCAGTTTCATCCCTCTTTATCAGAATCTCATTGCGGTCGTCAATGAAGTATTCAACATAGAACTCATTAGAAAAAGAGGTAATATCATAGGTATATGTAACGAAGAGATTTTTTGATACATATTTACCAACGGTCAATTTTGTCTTCTCCTCGGGTTCAAACATAGGTGCCTCAATCCGGAAGTAGTCAAGCCCGGTATAGGTCCTGAGGCGCCTTGAGACATCACTCTCAAGCCAGGCAAGGAGACGCTGGGGTAAGATCCGGCCTAAATATTCACCCTGCCTTATTGATTCAAGTTCCCGCCAGGTGATGTTCAAATTCAAATAGGTGAGAATATCCTGTTCGCTGTAGATTGGTGGTTCAGAGAAGAATTCAAAGATTGGTTCAGTAATCTTTCCAAAGCAGTGCAGGATAATCTTTATCTCTTGATTTGTTAGCGGGTCTCTTTCTTTGGTGTCAAGCTCGGCCCAGAAGTCAAGTTCGGGATTGACCCTCTCTTCCGGAATGAAATTTACCCTTCCGTTGGTAATCTTCAAGGTATGATTGAGCCAGTAAAAGTTGCCCCTTTTAGTTTGCAGGCTACCAACGACAAATACTGGCCCCTGCTCTTTAATGATATATGCCTCGCCACCAAATTCAATATCCGCATCGCGGTTGCGCAACCAGATATTCCGCTCCCCGGTAAGTTTCAGATTCATCTGCCAATTCTCGGACTTCTTCTCCGCCTCCTCTTCAAGTTTCATACCAAACTCAATCGGGACGATACCTTCCTTTATGGTGATATTACCGTTGTAGGAGGTGATGCCGTCCCTCATCACCACCGAGAAGTTGCCGCTGCCAATCCCATAGGCAAATGATTGGTATTGGAGGGGCGCATCCTTAAAACTGAATTCAAAGGAGAAACTGGTAAGTTGAAATTCCTTTGTTAGTTTTAAGATCCCACCTCCCGAGATATTCTTTCCCACCGGTCCTTTATTCATACTTATACCTCTCATACACCCCTCAGCGGATTCAAAAATGATGCGGTCTTCTACAAACCTCAACCGGCAGGATACCGAGTCAAATTTTGCCGAAATGGCGGGGATAGCGAAACTCGCCCCCCTTACTTCAGCCCCACCACTCAGTTTGAATCTCTTAAGATTACCAGCAAATTGTAGGCTCCCCCCAAGCAGACCATCCGCTTCCTCCATAAAACTATTCAGGAATGGGAATATCCAGGGTCTCAATCTATTGAATCTTATATTCAAATTTGAATTTTCAAATGAAAGCCTACCTTCGGCACCAAGTTCCTGGCCGTTATCATCAATCACATAGAGATTCTTTAACAGGAGACTACCCTTTTCGTATTCTGCCACCAGACTCACCCTTCCATTCTTTAAGTGAGAAAAGTAAATTCCCTCTCCGTTCAAGAGGAGCTCATCTTTACTAATTGTAAACCCAACCATGCCACTCAGCGACTCTTCTATTCCCAAAATCTCTTTCAGTTCCTCAAGTCGTCCCTTGGTATAACTTATAGATAGTGGCTTGAGGGTTCCGCTTAATATTCCACCCCCGATGAGGAGTGAGAGTTCTCCGATCTCCCTTTTGAATAGATCAAAGGCTATCGGAATTTGATTCCTTACTAAAAAATTATTATGGCTAAAGAAGAATGATTCAACTACCCCGCTACCATCCGGTCTAAGCTTGCCCTCCATCTTTAGGCAATTCTTCTCCTTTCCAACTCTTAAAGAGAACTCTCCTTTTACTACATTCAACTGGAGACTATCCAGGAGAAATTGCTTGTAGGATGCCTGTTTCAGGTCTAAAAGGAGGGCGCCTAATTCCTTCTTGAATATAAAATTTTGTGTATGAAATTCGCACATTTGAGCCTTAAAATCCCAGAGCGTAAAGGAAGAGATAGAGAGGCGGGCATTGAAGAGAAGTTTTGTCAGATTGTAATCCTCCCCTTTTAGATTCAAAGACCCGGAGAGGTTCCCCTCTATCGGCAGAAAAGGGGCGAATCTTTTCAAATTAAATCTATTGAAAGAGGCACTTAGATTACATTTTGGATATAGCTCGCCCTGGAGAAAGAGGGTATCTCTGATAACAAGAGAGTCCAGAAAGAGAGACCCTCTTGAATAACTCCCAGAGAGCTTGAGGGAATCTATATCAACCCCATCAATTGCTGGTGAACTCAAGACCCCAAGGAATCTTTGTCGGTGGTAGATCCCATATCCACTTATAAGAATCTTTTTCTCAAAATTAAAAAGTCTATTGATTGCCAGATTCTTAAATCCAAACTCAAGGGTGAAATCCTCTAAACTCACCCCTTTAATCTGCCCTGAGAATGTCCCATCTAATAACCTTCCATCAAAGATGTTCACAATTATTGTATCACCAAGGTTATTTGTCTCAAAGTTGAATTGGTCAAAGAGATATACATTTTGTGCCAGGCCACGAAGTGAGGGTTTGACCTTCCCGCCGGTAATACTCACCTCACCGCGGAAGGATAACCTCCCCTTCAACTTAGGGAGTTCATCAAAATTTAAAAAACTATTCTCAAACCTTAAAATGGCTCCTTTAACTTCGGGTTGATAACTACCCTGGATGTCAAGGAAGAATCCCCTCCCCTTTAGCCGACAGGATTTCAATTGAATCCCTTTTCTGTCAATATTCATTGTAAGATTTGCGGATGTGACATTTAACGGATAGTCAGGGGAATAGAAAGAGAGGTTCATTGTGGTGAGATAGAGATTTTTGCCTACAAAGTCAATGAACAAAAGTCCTGAAATTCCTTCCAGTTTGAAACTCTTTTCACCCTCATAGAGGAGCCGACCATTCTTTATGTTTATCCGAAGGGCCAAATTTAGCAAAGGTAATTTCACATCCCCACCCTCTATGCCCCTTTTTCTCTTTAAATTGATCACCGGTTCTAAAAGAACAATTTCAAATAAGGCGGGCAGGCGAAGTCTTAAAGGGGATAGGCGATAACCTATTTGGGCAGTCTCACCATAGATACTATCGGTGGGGGAAAACCAAACCTTGTAATTTTTGATTTGGAAGCCACTGAAGATACTACCTTCAAGCCTTTCATAGGTAATTTTAATCTTTGCATTTCGCTGGATAATATCTGCTGCCAGCCTTCCCCAGTCAATAAAAGATATCAAAATTATTATTATCGCGCCGATAATGACTGAAAAAATGGCTAAAAAAAGGAAGATTCTCTTCATCTTAAAATATATGATACAATCCTAAATAGATACCATAACCCTTTTCCAAAAGTGGTCTGCCAAAGTCTGCCCTTACCGGCCCAATTGGCGTATTGTAGCGTAAGCCGATGCCGGCACTCGCCTTTAGAAAATTTTTTTCTTTCAGGTCGATCCTATTGTTCACATAGGCAGCATCTAAAAAGATTACCATCCCCCAATTTTTTATTAAGGTAATTCTGGTCTCTATGTTTAGATTGGCGAGGAAGTTCCCATAGTGGTCGCCACCTATTGAGTCCGGTCCCAATGACTTCTCTTCATACCCCCTTAGGGTATATTGCCCGCCGGCAGAATACTTCTCTTCTATTGACATCCCATCGGTGGGAATGACATAACCCAGTTTCAGCCGCTCAGCAAGGATCGCCCCTTCCAAGGGTGAAAGATAGAGGCGTATCTCATCCTCCATTCGCACAAAGTTATTGGCACCACCCAATATCCCTCCCGCATATTCAGTTAATAGACTTGAATATATTCCCTTTTGGGGATTAAAGAATTCATCCCGGTAGTCAAACATCAATTGGAACCGGATACTGTTGGTCACGCCCTCAACCGTATCCGGAATGGTAAGTTTTGGATGATAATTGACATACCTGTATTTATTACCAATGTTTGCCTGAATATTTTCGCGGTAGATCCTGGAGAGGCGAAGTTCAAAACCGGCGGTGCTTTTGGTGAACTCTTCCTGGTCCTCATAACCGTAAAATGGAATCATTGATGCGTTTAGTTTAAAAGGCATTATATAGGGGTAGAGATAGCGAGCCTCAAATTTTGCCTCCCATTCCCTCTTTATGTTGATCTTAAAAGATGGTTCAATCTTGAATCTATGGCCCCCATTGAATAGATTCAACTCCTCCAGTCCCAGCGATAACAGAAAACCCAACGGAATGGAGATGCCAGTGCCAAAGTTTAAAACCCTGGTCTTCAATTCCCTCATTGTAAAGAGGAGATTGAGACTATCGGTTGCCTCTTTTATCAGTTCTACATTTACCATACTATAAAAACCGAGACCATATATTCGGCGTCGGCTGTTGAATAATCTCTTCTGGCTATATATATCACCCCTTTTGAATTCAATCTCCCTCCGGACAACCCCGGGATTGGTGGACCTTAAGCCCGTGATTAAGATATCCTTAATATAAAATCTTTGCCCTTTTGTGACAGTAAATATTAATATCCCTGAATCGGGCTCGGTGGAAAAAGAGACCTCGGCAAAGGCATAACCCTGATTCCTGTAAAAATTTTCGAGTCTCTTCTGGCCCTCTCTCATATCATCCTGAATAAAGAAATGATTGGGCCTTGGCAAAAAATGGGTTGGGTAATCTCCTCCCCCATCTTCAACTCTTATTTCTTTTATCCTGGGTCTAGGACCTTCATTAATATTAAATACTATTTCAATTCCCTTAGGCATCTCCTTTGTCTCTAATTTTACCGTTGTTTTAAAGAATCCTTTATTGTAGTATAACCGCACAATCCGTTGGACATCCTGATTCAGGATGGGTTCACTGTATTCACCCTTTACCCTTGAGAGGATGGTCCGATTCAGTTCCCGATGAGAGATGGACCGATTACCGTAGTAGGTAATCTTCAAAATTGGAATGTTAAAAAGGATGATTAGGAGTAAAAAAGGTGTCAAACGAGGATTTTTCCCCTCTCAATCACAAGTTTCCCATCAAACCAGACGGTGGGTCTTCTAATTACACCATCAAGATGGAGGGGGGCATCGTTCTTACCACCAAAGCCTAAATTGTTACCAAATGCCACATGAACCGTCCCCATTACCTTTTCATCCTCAAGGACATTACCCGTTATCCTTGCCTTGTAATTGGTGCCGATTCCCAGTTCACATAAGACCCGCCCGGATTCTGGGGCGTTTTTGAATATCTCCTTCAGTCTCCTGTTTCCCTTTATCTCCACTATCCTTCCGGATTTAATGGTAAGTTCTACCGGTTTTTTTAAGAGGCCAATCGGTGCAAAGGACCCATCAATGACCACACTCCCCTCTGAATTCTCTTCAATCGGCGCACAGTACGCCTCTCCGGCCGGCAGATTTGAAAAGTCTCCGGGCTGGGTGATGATGCCAGTATCAGGATGGCCGGGTCTAAGGCTTATATCAAGGTGTAATTCGCAATCCTTTGTGGTCTTTATTACCACCTTCCTTGAGTCTGATAATAACCCTTCAATTCTTTTGGTAAGCCGGGCAATCCTATTATAGTCCGCATTGAGCGTCCTTGCCATTAGGTCCAGGGTGATCCCGGGCATTGTCGCACCCCGCACACCCATCTTTGTTGCCTCAATCCTTGCCCGGGTATGGGTCAGGGAAAAACGGGTGGGGATTATAAAGGCATCACACCTTTTTAATATCTCGGCGACTGTGGGGGGTGGTTCCTTACCGTGCATACCGGTTGGTGCTATCTCAATCAGGAGTGAATTTGACCGGTCGGGCAATTCATTCCATAAAACCTCCCCAATCCTCCGGCAGGGTCGGTCAACAACAATTACAACCCGCTCACCCCTTTTTATACCAAGGCATTGGTTGATAACAACCTCAGCCGAAGACTTTATTCTATTTACCATCGGAAGTGGGCAAAGGCCTTGTTTGCCTCGGCCATTTTGTGGACCTCTTCCCGTTTCTTTATTGCGGCGCCTTCATTCTTGCTTGCGGCAATTATCTCCTGGGCAAGCCTCTGTTCCATACGATACTCTGGCCTTGCCCGTGCGGCCTGAATTATCCATTTTATTGCCAGACTCTCCTTACGATTCGCTCGCACCTCCATTGGAATCTGATATGTAGCACCACCAACCCGCCTTGGTCTCACCTCAAGGACCGGCTTTACATTATTCAATGCCCTTTCAAATACCGCAAGCCCATCCTCTTTTGTTATCCTCTCAATCTCTTCAAGCGCCTCATAAAATATCCTCTGGGCAATACTCTTTTTGCCATCCCACATTAGATTATTGATGAATTTACTTACCGTAATGTTATTATACTTGGGGTCCGGTTGAATCCTTCTTATTGTTGCCCTTCTTCTCCTTCCCATCTTTACTCCTTTTAACCGGCTGCCTTTGGCCGCTTTGCCCCATAGAGGGAACGGCTCTTCCTTCTATTCTCAACCCCTGCCGCATCATATTTACCGCGCACCACATGATACCGAACACCGGGCAGGTCCTTTACCCTGCCTCCCCGCACCAGGACAATGGAGTGTTCCTGAAGATTATGCCCTTCGCCCGGGATGTATGCGGTTACCTCATAGCCATTGGTCATTCGCACCTTGCACACCTTGCGCAGGGCTGAATTTGGCTTTTTGGGTGTGGTCGTATAGACCCTCGTGCAGACACCCCGCCGCTGGGGGTTTCCGGTCAAGGCCGGAGCACGGCTCTTCTTCTTTATCTTCTTTCTTCCCAATCGCACAAGTTGGTTAATTGTTGGCATTAGCCTCCTTTCTATTTCTTCATTATACCCAAAATCCCCTTCCTGTCAACAGTCCCTTTTAAATCAGAAATAATCTTACCGAAATTGGGTTATTTAGTCAAAAGAGAATATCTTACCCTGATACTTGAAAACATCTAGCAAGGGGATTCTCCCTTGAAAACCCCAATAAAATCTCCCTGTATCCCTTTTGCAAAGGGGAAATTACTATCCATTCCCTTTTGGATTGACCGTATTCGTGCGGTTATGACACCACCAGTGGTGTCACTCCAATCTTGTGCCACATTGCTACCGCCTAGCATCGGGTCTTAAAATCGCCTGCTGTTTCCGTGAGTAGGTGCGAATCGCGATGGGGAGATTAGGTTATTTTCTTATCGCTATGCGGGAAGGAATCAATTTTATCTGGGTAAGATCTTATTTTGATGAAAGACGCCGGAGGTTTATAGAATTCTGCTTTCAAAGCAAAACTTGACTTTTAACCGATTGGGGATATAATATGGTCTGTAATCTATCGCCTTGGGCATCCTATCGCTAAAGGAGGAAGGATGGATTTAAATCTTAGCCTTGCCGAGCCGGTCTTTTTGAGGAATTTGACCCTTTTTCCCATAAAGGACGGCTCAGATCGTAATACCCTCAATCTTACTACAATTGATGAGGTGCTTGAGAGTAAAAAGGGTAGATTTTGCGAACTGAAAGACCCCGATGTCAATAAGATTATATTTGATAATGGTGGCGGTCTGCCGGTATTGATGATTGATGGGGAGGAGGTCACCGGTTCTCTGCAGAACCGTATCATCGCCCGTTCAATCATTGCCCGCGCCCAATCAAGGCAGCAAATTCCGGTAATCTGTGCTGAAGAGAAGAGATGGAAGGAGCTCGGTGGATTCAAGACCGGATACTGCTCATACCCTAAGATTCGTTCAATTTTGGCCTCTTCAATTAAAGAGGAGACCCAGCAGATTATCTGGAAGGAGATTGAACGGAAACTCACCGTTACCAGAGTCCAATCCAAAACCTCTTCAATGCATGAAATCTATGAAAATCTCTCCGAAGAGATTGAGCGCTACCTGGAAGGGTTTTCAGGTCTAAATCAAAATAGTGTGGGATTTGTCGGGGTGGCAGGGAACCAAATCCTTGGCTGCGACCTATTTTCTTCCCCTGAAATCTACCAAAAATTTGAGGAGAAGTTATTACGCAGTTATGCCCTGGATGCAATTGAATATCAGAGACAACGGGGTTCAATCCCGGAGGTGGAGGGCTTTATTAATAGAGTTATTTCAGCCCTAAAGCTGGTTAAGCCAAAAAGGTCCCTTGGGCATTTAAGATTTAAAGGAACGAAACTCTCCGGACAGGCGGTTCTCTTTGAAGATAGATTGGTTCATATCTCGGCATTCCCCGGATGAAATGGGGGGTATCACATAACGCCAATAGTAACCTCGTAATCTGATCTCCCGATAACCAGAATTATGCTCTTAAAGAGACTCGGTAAATATGAGATAATAGAATGGCTGGGCGGTGGCAGGTTTGGCGATGTCTTTTTGGCGTATGATACAATAATTGAGGCGCAGTTTGCCCTAAAGATCTCCCGGATGAGAAGGGAAGAGATCGTGATGCTCAGGGATGAGGCAAAACTCCTTGCCTCATTAAACCACCCCAATATCGTCCGCTTCTACAACATTGATATAATTGACAACAAATTCGTCCTGGTAATGGAATATATCAGAGGAAGGGTATTGAGGGAGATAATAAAAGGAGGAGGCATTGAGGTTGAGCAGGCAAAAGGGATATTGAGTCAGACCCTGGAGGCAATAAGTTATGCCCATAACCTTGGTGTCCTCCATCGCGACCTGAAGCCAGAGAATATCCTATTGACTGAAGATAATATTGTAAAGATAACCGATTTTGGCCTGGCAAGGTTTATAAAATCCGGTTCCCTGGCTGCCTCTACAGCCGGCACGCCAATCTATATGGCGCCCGAGGCCTGGGCTGGCTCCTACAGTGAAAAGTCTGATATCTGGAGTATCGGGGTGATTCTATATGAATTGCTCACCGGGATTCCACCGTTTCTTGACGATAGTCTGGACGGTTTGAAGAAGAAGATTTTAAGTGGTTCTCTCCTTGTTCCCCGTCTTGTGCGGAGTGATATTCCAGATTATCTTGATGAGCTTATCATCCAATGTTTGAACCCAACCCCCGGGGCCAGACCCAATGCCAATGAAATTCTTCGCCGCTTAAAAAAGAAGACCAGAGGGATAAAGATTGAAAAGCCCGCGATTATTGCTACAAAGAAACCTCGGGAGATTACCCTTTCTCCGGACCAGGAGGCAATTATAAACTCAATTGATGGTAAACTCCTTGTCCTGGGCCAGGCCGGTTGTGGGAAGACAACGACCCTCATCTATAGTCTACGCCGATTGATTGAACGGGGGGTCTCTCCATCAAGACTCCTCGTCTGCGCCTTCACCAACAAGGCGGCAAATGATATAAAAGAGAGGCTTGGCGAATTGGTTAGCCAGTCCTATAACCTCTGGATTGGGACATTCCATACCCTTGCCTTAAGGATTCTAAGAAGGGATGGAGAGAGGATTGATATCAGCGAAGACTTCGTTGTGGAAGAACCGAAGCGACTCTTCAGCAGTCTGGATTTCAGGACCGGCAAATACCGGCTCAATGCCATTATCAAGGCGATTGGACTATTAAAGGCAAGGGGTATTACCCCGGAAGGGTTCAAACCCCAAAATCAATGGGAAGAGGAGTGTTTGCGTGTCTATAAGCAGTATCAGGCATACTTAAAGGAAAACAATATCCTTGACTATGATGACCTGATTATCTATGCCACAGAATTGCTTAAGGAATTTCCCGATTTGAGAGAATTTTATCAGGAGCTTTTTGAATATCTCTTTGTTGATGAACTTCAGGATATAAATTTAGCCCAGTATAATCTTATTTCCCTTCTGGTAAAGAACAGTTTCTTCTTCACCGGTGATGAGGACCAGGCAATCTATGGCTGGCGCGGTGCAGATAAGAAATTGCTCTACCGGGTCCCCCAGGACTTTCCTGAGACAAAGGTCTTCAATCTAAATCGTAGTTTCCGTCTGGCTCAGTCAATCCTTGATGTTGCCAATTGTATAATGCACAGGGATACCACGGCGATACCCAATCTTGATACCGCCGATGTCATTGTCTATGCCGCAACCTCACCCGATGATGAGATTGATTACATAGTAAGAGAGATGAAGGAACTTTTAGAACTGGACTTTGCCTATAAGGATATTGCAATCTTATACCGGATGAACTATCTTTCCCGGGGATATGAAGAAGGGTTGAGAAAGGCAGGCATTCCCTATACCCTCATCAGTGGTGTATCATTCCCGCAGGTGGCAGAGCTAAAGCCGATTATGGAATATCTGGAGATGCTTGCAGGATATATCTCAGGTGAAGACCGGAAGGACTTCTCAAAACGGGCAATTGCAGTTTTGGGCATCAAAAAGAGGGCAGTTGCCCGGGCAGAAAAGGTTATTGAGTATCAGACTCAGAATCTAAATTTACTGAGCCCTTACAATATCATCCGTGAAATTATTGCCCTTACCAAACTAAAGGGTGAAAATATCAACCAATTCTTGGAGTTTGCAAAGAACTACCCCGATTCGGCGCTAACCATTAACAGGTTTTTGAGTGAACTGAAACTTGTCCAGGAGATGGACCTGGCAAACTGGACAAAGGATACGGTAAAACTTATGACTGTTCACAGCGCCAAAGGGATGGAATTCCCGGTGGTCTTTTTAGTCGACCTCACTGAGGACATCTTTCCTATGACCAAAAGCCTCTCCTCGGTAGGGGAGATTGAAGAAGAACGGAGATTGTGCTATGTTGCTATTACCCGGGCGCAGAAGCGGCTATATCTTTTATATCCGAAATACCGTGCTGGTCGTCAACAACTTCCATCAAGATTTCTGATTGATATATTGCAGAGAAAATAGGAATTCGGAAAAGAACCCCTCTTATTGATTTGTATTAACTTTCTTTGTTTCTTAAGAAACAAAGAAGGAGTGCCTTGGCCGGGAATTATTTAGTTTTCCCCCAAAAATGATGTTAAAGTTTCTGAAGAACGAGAAAAAAACATCTGGAGCGTCCAACTTCAGTCGGACGAAAAATTTTTACTCGTCCTGGTAAATCCCCCTTTAATTCCCCCTCGTATATCCAAATATAAGGGTAAAAGGGCTCAAGAAGGGAAAGAAGGCAGCCATCTT
>CBFGJQ010000023.1:0-6225 GCA_965649095.1 Caldifarciminota bacterium
ATCGGAAATCCCTGATGTATCTTGTCCATTTTTTTCCTATAATTTCATTTTATTGTATAGGAATTTTTCAAATTCCTATACAGTAAACCAATTATAAAAGGGGGAATCTGAAGATGAACGCTACAGAAGCTGATATTTCTAATGGAGGGATTCGTATATTATCCGGGCAATTTTTTTGCCTATCCCCGGGATTCTTGCAATATCATCCTCGCCTGCCCTTTTTATTGCCTCAACACTGCCAAAATGATTCAGGAGCAATATCTTTCTCTTCTTGCCAATTCCAGGGATTGTATCAAGGAGCGATTGGGTAATAACCTTTCCCCGCAATTTTCGGTGATAGCCGATGGCGAAGCGATGCGCCTCATCACGAATTCTCTTTAATAATACAATACTCCGTGAAAGGGTAGGAATGGATATGATGTTGCCATCAGGATAATAGAGTTGGTCACTCCTTTTGGCAATGGCAAATACCGGTATCGGCAGGTTGACTTCTCTTATTACCTCAAGCGCCGCATTCTGCTGTGATTTTCCACCATCAATGAGTAATATGTCGGGGAGTTCGTTTGATTCTTTTATATCGGTAATTCTTCGCTGGACAACCTCCCGAATCATTGCGAAATCATTCTGACCTCCGACCCTCTTTATCTTATACCGGCGATATTTCTGTTTATATGGTTTACCATCATGAAATGCCACTGATGCACCAACCGCAAACTTCTCTTTCAGGTTTGAGATGTCAAATGCCTCAATCCACCTGGGTGGTTTCTCCAATTGGAGGATATTCTGGAGTTCAATGATAGGGGTAGGGGTCTTCTTCTTTATCACGATGCTAGTAAGTTCTGTCTCCGCATTCTTCATTGCCCAATTGAGCAGGTTTTGTATCTCCGGCTTTATCGGGATGTTGAGTCTTATATCAACCCCCCTCTCCTCAAACCACTTCTTCTGAATCTCCCAGTCTACTGGCTCATTGGAGACCACTATCTCATCGGGTAGAAAAGAGATGTGGGTATAGATCAGGCGAATGAATGCAGAGATGATATGGGCATCGGTTTCAACTGCTGGTATCTTTAGATGATAGACCTCCTTTGATATAAGGCGATTTTCTCTGATTCTAAAGAGGCAACAGGTGCAGTTGACCCCACTGCGGGCAATTCCGATTATGTCCCGGCTCACCCCATCATTCGTGACAATCTGTTGGCGCTGGGTGATTCTTCTGATTGCAAACAACTCATCCCTCAAGATTCTCGCCGCCTCAAAGTTCTCCCTTTCTGCATACTCCCACATCCGTTTCTCAATCACCCGGCTCAATTCGTCGGACTCACCCTTTAGAAACTTTATCACCTTCTGGACAAGGCTCTGGTATTCCTCTTTGGTTATCTCTCTTGTGCAGGGTGCACTGCACCTCTTCAGTGAATATTCCAGACAGGGTCGGGGTAAAGGTCTTGAGAGGTCTTTATTGCAGGAGGCAATTTTGAATATTTTGCACAGTGCATCCCTTGTCTGGCGTAATGCCCGAGCACTGGTATAGGGACCAAAGATGAGTGAACCATCCGGCCTCAAATTTCTTGTGAAGAAAATCCTTGGATATTCCTCACCGATCGTTATCTTCAGATAAGGGAATTTCTTATCGTCCTTCAGTCTTATATTGTATTTTGGTTTATGGAGTTTAATCAGAGACTCTTCAAGGGTCAACGCCTCGGTATCTGAGTTCGTGATAATCATCTCAATATCTGCCGAATTGTTAATGATTGAACAGATGCGCGGTTCAGGATTATTAAGATAAGAAATCAGGCGACTCTTTAAATCCCCTGCCTTGCCGATGTATAAGGGCTTGTTCTTAGAATTCCTGAATATATAAACTCCGGGGAGATTCGGTGCTTGAAGTATCTTTTCTGACAATTTATCCATAAATTCCCAATTCTTCTGGGGAGCAGAAATTTTATGATGAGCTTATGACCATTAAATCATCAAACAGAATTGCCGGCAATGCCTTTCCCGACATAAATACCGGATGGAGGCTATCTTCCACCTCTAAGATTTTCTTCATTACAGCATAGATATTTCCGGCAGTCATTGTATTCTTAACCCGCCCCAGAATATTGCCCTTTTCAACATAGAGGCCGGGAGCAATTCCTACCGAAAAGTCCCCATTTGGTATATTCCCGCTGTGTGCACCTAAAACCCCAGCGACAATAATGCCCTTATCCATCAGACTAATCATCTCCCCAAGACTTTTTGTCCCCGGTTCTATAATGATATGTTCCAGGTTTGGGCTTGGTTTTAACGAGGCAAATTCGCCCCCCCACATTGCACCCTTATATCCATTTCCAGTTGGTTCTACCTTCATCTTGTCGGCAAAATATAGGTCGTAGTAGTAGTTTTTCAATACCCCCTTTTCTATAATCGGTAGTCTTTTTGTTGGTGTCCCTTCGTCATCAAAGGCACGGGCAAGGGGGTATCGGTCGTTCAAGGGGTCATCATAGATTGTTAATTTTTCGCTGAGAATCTTCTCCCCGATTTTATTTACAAGTGGTGATTTTTTGTAGTAAACATTTGCCCCATTTGTTCCGCTGGCAAGTCGCCAGAGAAAGGTATAGAGGGTTTCGGGCAGGAATAGAACCTTCATTCTTCCGCTTTTAAGTTTCCTCTCGGGCAGAGCCTGCTTATAACAGGCGATTAACTTTCCAATCTCCTTTTGGGGAACTTTTGAAAATGCCTTGTCAGAGTGGGTATAATGCAGACCAGCGGCAGTATCAGGTAAGATAATATTACAAAGCAGTTTATAAAATGAAGACTTATTATGGAGATCGGCGCCATTTGTATTAATAATATTTATATCCACTATTCCAAAGGCGGCCGAGAGATCAATCTTTGCCTTGACCCTTTCCTGTATGATTTTTGTGATTCGTTTGCATTCCTTTACAACCTTTTCACAGTCTAATTTTTCAATATCAGAATCATAGGTATCTAATTTAGGGACTTTTTTTGGAGCAGGGAAATCAAGGTTAGTTATATTATCTGCCTTCAAGGATTCAAGGGCACTCCCTATAAGAACTTCTAAATTTAGGAGGTTCTTGGTATAGGCAAAACCTAATCTCTTATCTTTAATAATTCTCAGTGAATAGCCGGATTGGATAGAACTTTCTAATTGACTCAATTTACCATTTTCATACTGAACAGAATTTATCACCGCGCGGTAATGATAGACCTCTGCCTCATCAACCTTTCTTCGTAGTGAGTTTATTAATTTCTCGGTCATCTGCCTCCTATTATTGCCTCTTTGAGGAGAATATGGGGGGCGCCATAGCAGGAGCGAATATTTAACTGACCCTTCCCACAGCCTCCCACCTCACCCAATTTCAGGTCATTACCCACTGCTTGAATGTTTTTGAGCGTCTGGTAGAGATTTCCGGAGATATTTATGTCGCGCACCATTTTAGAAATCTTAGAGTCTTCTACAATATAGCCATATTGTGCTGCAAAGGTAAAATTTTCTCCACTTGTCTGACCACCCATTGCATCGCAGAGATACAATCCGTTTCCAAGGATGGAGAGCAACTCTTCAAACGACTTGTCACCGGGCTGAATAAATATTGTCCCCATACGGATTATCGGTGGAAAGCGATAATCCTCAGCCACGCAGTGGCCATTTGGTGGTTCGTTGAATCTGACTGCGGTCTTTCGGGAATGGAGTCTGCCGGTTAGAATACCGTCCTTTAATAACTGGACAGGTCGTGCCAGAACCCCCTCATCATCATATTTATAAAAGCCGAGTTGCCCTAAAATCGTTGGGTCATCAATTATATTCAAAATCTCGGTGCCGAGTCGGGCACCGAGTGCCATCTTTTGCTTCATCGTTGGATTATTCTCTATCAAATCTGCTTCCGAGAAGTGTCCAAATGCCTCGTGGGTAAATACACCGGCAAGGTTTTGGTTAAGGATGACATTATACACTCCCCCGGCCACGGGTTCTGCACCTAATAAATCACTCACAAGTTTACTCTTATTTATGAACTCATCCTCCCGATTCTGTAAGATTGCAAAGCCATTGCTCCCGCCGATTCCCACCCGAATTGATTGGATAAGACTGCCATCACCCGCGATAATTGTCCCGGCAATGCGGGTGGTTACGAGCCTCTCCACCACTTCACTCCCCTCGGTATTGGCATAGAACTTTTCTCTTATTACTTCATTATAGACCAAATCGGTATGGATTATTCTCCTATTGTGGTATGGAATTTCGTTATAATGCCTTAAAAGGGCAATCTTTTCTTCTATACTTTTCTGGGCAGGGTCTATATTCAATCCCGGGATAAATTGGTCTTTGACTATTGGGACCTTTGCAAATTCAACCGGAATACTCTGATTCCGGGCAAGAATCCTTACATTATCAAGGGCAATCCTTAATGCGCGGGGAAAATCCCTCTCCCTGGTGAAGGTGACACAGGCAAGGGCACGATTCTTTAATACCCTCAGGACAAATCCATCGGTTGGGCAGGAGCTCACCTCGGTAATTTCCTTGCCGGAGATAACAATTTTTGTTTCAGTCTTTACTTCATAACGGAGGTCGGCATAGCCCCCGGGAGATTTTGAAAGCATCTTCTTTAATCTGCCTATCATCTTTTATAAGCCAGCCAATATCATCCCTTCACAACGCCCAGCGGTCTCATCCTTGCAACCTTTCTGGAGATACCAGCCCCATCCACTGCCTCAACGACCATATCAATATCTTTATATGCTTCAGGAACTTCTTCCCTTAAGACCTCACTTGAGGCACAGAGGACATAGATTCCCTTCTCGGCAAGTTCTCTATCAATCTTCCTTCCCTTCGTTACCTCCAATGCCTTTGTCCGGGAGAGGAGTCTACCCGCACCATGACAGGTTGAGCCAAATGTCTCTAACATTGCCCTTTCCGTTCCCAATAAAAGATAAGAATGTGTCCCCATATCACCAGGAATCAATACCGGTTGTCCAATCTTTTTGTATACCTCCGGCACATCCTTATGCCCAGCAACGAATGCCCTTGTTGCCCCCTTCCTATGGACACAGACCCTTCTCATTTCACCGTCTATCTTATGTTCTTCAAACTTTGCAATGTTGTGGGCAACATCATATATCAACTCCATACCCAGGTCCTCTGCCTTCTTCTTCAGAACCTTTTCAAATGCCTCCCTCACCCAGTGCATTATACACTGCCGATTCGCCCAGGCATAATTTGCGGCACAGGCCATCTGCTCAAAGTATGACTTACCTTCTGGTGATTCAATCGGCGCACAGGCAAGCTGTCTATCAGGGATTTCTATGCCATATTTTCTAACGGCATTACCAAGGGTCTTTACATTATCATCACAGATTTGGTAGCCAAGTCCCCTTGAGCCGGTATGGATCATCACTGTGACCTGCCCTTCCTCATTAATGCCCATTGCCTTTGCGGACTCTTTATCAAATATATTCTGAACCATCTGGATCTCAAGGAAGTGATTCCCTGCCCCCAATGTTCCGAGTTGGGGTCTACCCCTTTCAATCGCCCTCTTTGATACCTTATCTGGATTTGCCCCTTTAAGCATCCCCTGCTCCTCTATCCTCTCAATATCCTCTTTCCAGCCGAATCCCTTCTTTAATGCCCACTGGGCACCATATACTAAAACCTCTTTAACCTCTCTATCATCAATTCTAATCTTCCCTGTGGAGCCAACCCCGGATGGAACATTTTCAAATAGGGCACGAATGAGTTCTTTTATTCTCTCTTTAATATCGTCATATTTCAAATTGGTCCTTAAAATTCTAACCCCACAATTGATATCATAACCAACCCCACCGGGTGAGATGATGCCGGTCTTTATGTCAAATGCTGCCACACCACCAATTGCAAAGCCATATCCCCAGTGAATATCGGGCATTGCCAGGGAGTAACCGACAATCCCGGGCAGGGTTGCGACATTGGCAACCTGTTCCGGTGCCTCATCCTCCTTAATCTTTTCCAACATCCGCTCCGAGGCATAGATAATTCCATCGGTCTTCATACCCGATTTATAGGACCTCGGAATCTTGTATCGGTAATCATCAATCTTGACAAGCTCACCGCGCCAGGCCATCCGAACCTCCTCAAGTTGAGTTATTATAATCCAAAAGATATGGCTTGTCAACTATTACGGTTTAAATGAGGTTGCTGAAAAAGTCTATTAGAGCAACCTGTCATAGTGTATCCTCTCCCTTTTCAAGGGA
>CBFGJQ010000024.1:0-6202 GCA_965649095.1 Caldifarciminota bacterium
TCCTCTCTCCGCCCGGTAGTGTGGGGGGGGTGGATGAGGTTGGGATTTTTAAGGGGGAATCCTGGCGGTTAAGATTGTTTTTGATTTAACCCCCTTCACTTGAAGATTTCCTTACCCTTCCCAACAATCTTGTTTAATTGCTCTTTGAAATAGTCAGTGCTTTCAACAATATGCTTGGGAATCTGCTGACAGTAGTATTCCCAGGATTTTCTAATCTCACTCCCCAATAACTGAACAAGTGTCCCCTCGCGCAATCCCTGTTCTACCTTCTCCTGATTATATAGCACTAAATCAGAGGCAAGCGCCTTTGCAAGTCGCCTTGCCCTTTCATGCCACTTTTTATCTTCCTCGCTTAATTCTCCAACCGGCGGAGGGGGAGGCTTTGAAACGACCTCAATCTCCGGTTTGATGGGCGTGGGTGTCTCCGTGGGAGGGGTTACTTCGGGAGGCGATGGTGTAGGATGGACAGGTGGTGGGGTGGGGGGTGGTTTGACTTCTGGTGGTGGGGGGACCGTTGGTTCTTGCCTTTTTACTTCAGGCGGGGGTTGTATCTCCTTCTTCAGCAAGATAATCGTGCCACACTTGTGGCAACGGACTTTAATTCCCGCAGGTGGAATTTTATTATCATCAACATTATATTTTGTATGACAACCACTGCATTCAACAATCATTCTTCAACTCCTCAAATATCCTCCGGCACCTCTTTTCTAATGCCGAGAGGGTGCCATCGTTTCTTATTACAAATTTTGCCATCGGTGCCATCTCTTCTTCACTCTTCTGGGCATCCATTATTTGATCAAATAACTTCTCATTAATACCCCGTCTTAAAGCTCTCAGCTTCTTCAATCTTCTCTTTGCAACCACCAGAACTGGAAAATCAACCATTTTATAGACCTCTGGCCAGTTAAAGAGCAAAGCCGCATCGATCACAACGATACCGGATTTTATTCTCTCCAATTCCCTGATAAGATTTTTTGTAAGTATTGGATGGGAGAGGCGATTTAATCTATATAATTTCTCCTTATCGGCAAAGACGATTTCAGCCAGTTTTTTTCTGTCAATATTCCCCCGCGAGAAGAACCCGCTCCCGAATTCCCTTTTTAAGTCAGCCGATATTTTGGGGAGGACCTTCCAGCCCAGTTCATCAGCGGAGAGATAGTGGGCGCCTAAATTGGCAAATATTCGGGCGACGGTGGTCTTTCCTGAGCCAATATTCCCACCAATTCCAATCACAACCCTTTTCCTCATTCAACGAATTTCTTAAAACATAGTGTTACATTATGGCCACCAAAACCCAAAGAGTTGGAAAGGGCATAGTTAATCTCGGCACTTCTCGCTGCTCCGGTAACGAAAGCGAGCCCTTCGCACTCCGGGTCCGGATTTTCCAAATTTATGGTTGGATGGATGAGCTTATGGTATATGGAAAGAACCGTAACCGCCGATTCAATTGCGCCGGCTGCCCCCAGGGAATGACCGATCATTGACTTGGTAGAATTTATTGGAATATTTGATGCATATGCCCCAAATAAATCCTTTATTGCCTTTGCCTCAAATTTGTCATTTAAATCGGTGGAAGTGCCATGGGCATTGATATACTGGATCTCCTCTTTCCGACAGCCTGCCTCCCTTATTGCCCGCTCCATAGAACGACGTGCCCCTTCGCCATCCGGGGATGGGGCAGTGATGTGGTAACCATCACCGGTTGCTCCAAAGCCGACGATTTCAGCGTAAATCCTTGCTCCCCTCCTTTTTGCAAACTCCAATTCCTCTAAGATTAAAATTGCTGCCCCCTCGGCCATTACAAAACCATCCCTTTCCCGGTCAAAGGGTCTTGATGCCTTCTGTGGCTCATCATTTCTACGGGAAAGGGCACGCATATTGCTGAAGCCGGCAAGGGCGAAGGGTGTGATTGGGGCTTCAGCACCACCGGTGATAACCAGCGTGGCATTGCCAAGTTTGATTTCTCGGAAGGCAGTTCCAATGGCATGGGCACCCGAGGCACAGGCTGAAACTGTAGTATAATTTGGACCCTTAAGACCGTAGTATATTGCTACATAGCCTGATGTCATATCCGCAATCATCATCGGAATTAAAAAGGGTGAGACACGGCCTGGCCCCTGATTCATAAACTTGATATGCTCTTCTTCCCAGGTTAGTAGTCCTCCGATTCCCGAGCCAATGATAACGCCGATGTCAGTTTTATCATATTTTTCAAAGTCAATTTTAGCATCCTCAACTGCCTCTATTGTTGCCCAGAGGCAGAGTTGAACACAGCGGTCAAGACGCTTTAATGTTTTGGGGTCAATCCTTTGCTCGGGGTGAAAATCTTTTACCTCACCCGCAATCTTTACTGTGTGATTGGATGTATCAAAGGATTTTATTAAATCAATGCCACTTTTGCCCTGGAGTATATTTTCCCAGCTGGACTTTAAATCATTACCCAAGGGTGTAATTGCACCAAGCCCGGTTACGACCACCCGTTTCATTTTATATTCAATTTTTCTTCAAGGTAGGCGATTGCCTTACCAACCGTATCTAACTTCTGGGCATCCTCATCAGGGATGCGAATCTTGAATTTGTCTTCAAATGCCATAATGAGTTCTACCAGGGCAAGTGAATCTGCACCGAGATGTTCGATAAATTTTGCATCAGGATTTACCTTTTCTGGAGGAACATCCAGTTGTTCCACAATTATATCTCTGACTTCGTCAAATAATGCCATTTTTACTCCTTTCGTTCATTTAATACCCAAACCTCTCCTCATAATTACATCACCATGCCCCCATCAAGGGTAATTACCTGTCCGGTAATATACCCCGCCTTGTCTGAGGATAGAAACAAGGCAAGTTCAGCTACATCCTCGGGGCTACCAAAACGGCCCAGAGGGATAAGTTTCAAATATGCCTCCTTAACTTCAGGTGGCAGGTTTTCGGTCATCTTCGTTTCAATGAAGCCCGGGGCGATGGCATTCACGGTGATATTTCTTGTGGCGAACTCTTTCGCGCAGGACTTCGTGAATCCGATGATACCGGCCTTGCTTGCCGCATAATTTGCCTGCCCGATGTTTCCAATCAACCCGATAATTGAGGCAATATTTACAATTCTGCCATAGCGCTGTTTTATCATATATTTTGAGACTGCCCTGGTGACTAAAAAGGTGCCGACAAGATTTACTTCTATTACTCGATTGAAGTCTTCCTTTGTCATTCTAAGGAGCAACTTATCATTGGTAATACCCGCATTGTTAATCAGGATGTCTATTTTGCCATTATATTTTGCAATTTCGTCAATCACTCCATTTACGGCATTTTCATTGGTAATGTCTAATAGATAAAAGCGCGCATCCCTACCCAGTTTTTCTGCCACCATTTTTCCATTAATTTCGTCAATATCACCGATCATTACCCGGGCGCCATTTTCGGAGAATTTCTGACAGATCGCGGCGCCGATGCCTGCTGCCCCACCGGTTACGAGGGCAACCTTGTCATCCAACCTCATAACTCATTTTACATAATTTTTTATCAATGTCAAGCGTAATTGGAGGAGATGGTTTCTTTAGGGCTTAAAGTCAAAGGGAATTGAGATATTCTGTTCAAATGGTTCACCGTCTCTGGTTGCCGGTTTAAATTCCCATTGCCTTGCGGCGCTAAGTGCTGCCTCCTCGCAGGCGGGATTTCCAAAACTGGAGATGATAGTCGCGGCCTTGACCTTTCCGTCAATGCCCACCACAACCCTAACCACCACCCGGCCAGATGCACCAATTGCCTTTGCGGATTCGGGATATTTTGGTGTTACCTGTTTTATCGGGACTGGTTTGGTAATGACGGCGGGTTTTGGTGGTGTCGTTGGTGGTGCAACCTCGGGCGGAGGTGTTGGTGCTACTACAGTTGTCTCTTTCTTCGCGGCGGCTGCCTCTAACAACTTTTCAGGCTCAACTGCCCTTGGTTTGGGTGCCTCGGGTTTCTTCTCTTCTAATTTCGGTTTCTCGGTTGTCGGTGATGGTGGGGGGGGAGGTGGAGTAATCGTTGCTACAACCACTCTCCTTTCCGATTCGGGAATCCAGTAAGTATGGGCATTTGCAAGTTTTATTCCATCTTCGGTGCCCTTCACCCTCTTATAACAGGCGGCAATTAAATCCGGGGCAACAAGAAATGTATAAGGCTGGTCCTCATAAATAATTCTCTGAAATTCATTCCAGATTTCTTTTGCCTTTTTGCGATTGAGCATAGTTACACCGACCTCAATAAGTGAATCAACAATGCCATTTTTGTATCCCGCAAAATTGTACTTCCCCTTCGTTGGTTCAGAATGCCAGTAGAGGGTTGGGTCAATCTTATCACCAACACTCCATCCCATAATAAAGCCGTCAAACTGTTTATTAATCAGGGCAGTAATGAATTCGTTTGCGGGAAGGGTTTTGGCATTCACCTTTACTCCGAGTTGGAGTAAGTCCGCAGTAATATTTTTTAGAATCTGAACGCGCACCGGACTTTCAATGTTTGTTATTATGGTGAGGGTGAGGTCTTTGCCATTCTTATCCAAAATATTATTGCGATTGCGGTCCTCAAATCCCTTTTTGGTCATAATCTCCCTTGCCTTTGCTATGTTATATTCGATGGGGGAGAGGGCTTCATTAAATGCCCAGGAAGATGGCGGGAGGGGTCCAGGCGAGATCTTACCCATCCCGGAAAATACCTGGTTCAGGATTTTTGCCTTATCAATTGCCATACTCAATGCCCTGCGAATTTCTTTCTCTTTTAAGAATTCATTGTTAAGATTCCAGGCAATGTAGGTATAAGTATTACCCGGATTTGTAGTAATATTAACATCTCTGTTCTCAGATAACCTCCTTGCATCCGCGGGGGTCAAATTCAATACCAAATCAAGATTCCCCTGTGCAAAGTCGTTGAGCATTGCACTAAAGTCGCTATAGTTCTTGATATGGATTTCGTCAAGGGGTGGGCGGCCGCGATAATAGTCTTCATTTGCGGTCAAGACAAGTCCCGAGCCGGGAGTCCATTCTTTGACTCTATAAGGACCATTACCAACAATCCTCTTTCTGCCAAAATCGTCGGGCGATTTCTCATATATGTGTTTGGGAACGGGCATAATGTCGGAATCGGTTAAGAGGTCAGCATAAACCCGGCTGAAGGTGAACTTTATCGCATATTTATTGACAACCTCTGCCTTTTTGATGAATCTGAGCCTACTCACCATAGGATAATTTGTCTTTGGGTCCTGCATCTTTTCATAGGTATAAAGCAGATCCTCAGCAGTAACTGGCTCACCATCCCACCATCTGACATCAGAGCGTAGATAGTATGTAATCGCGGTAAGGTCCTCTGAAAACTCCCAGGACGATGCCAACTCTGGTGTCATCTTGCCCGTCTTGGGATCAATGCTATGGAGTTTCATAAATAAAAGGTCAAGAATCTCATTTGAACCGAAGACTGATGGCTGAAGGGGTGAGATAATCCCCGGGAGGTCGGTTGTTCCGATTACCAATTTCCCGCCCCGCTCCCCCTTTATTGGTTCTACCTTTTTGGCGCAACCAACAATAATAAATAGACCGACCAACCATAAGGGCAAAAATCGCTTCATATTTGCCTCCTTCTATACATTATATTCTAAAATCTATTCCCGTCAAGTGACTTTCGGGAAATTGAGAGTGGAGGCGGCGGGAATCGAACCCGCGTCCGGAATGCTTCAGTGAAGAGGACTACATACTTATTCCCTTTATACTTCTCCTCTAATCTTCACCAAGGGACAGGTTGATTAGAGCAAGCCCCAAAGATTACAATGTCAACCCCCGGGGCCGGGGTTGGCAAGGTCTAGCCCTATATGACGCCTTACTTCAGGTCGGGCTGAACCTAAAGCGGCGTGGCTACATTATTTTATGCAGCCAGAGCGTATCCCGTGTTTGCAGGATGTTTTTTTCTCATGGTCGGATTTACGAGGTGGCCAGGACCCTCGGTATGCCCTCTTTCACCCCATTCATCCCGTCAAGACCCATCGCCCCCCCTTTTTTACTTTAGACAATTATAAACATTTTTTGTCAAATGTCAACTATATGTTATTATGAGAAAGAGCTTAAATAAGCTTACAAGAAATACCAGCCAGACTTGCAAAGTTAGGGAAAAAGGGTTTTTAATGGTTTCTTTGAAAACAAAAAAAAGAAGAAAGCGAGAGCACTTTGCAACAC
>CBFGJQ010000025.1:0-6195 GCA_965649095.1 Caldifarciminota bacterium
CGAAACAAGTTCGGAATGACATCTTGAATTAATGAACCAGAAGCACAAATAAAGGACTTTTTCAGCAACCTCGCAATGATTCCTTGACATTGGCTAATTTTTGACTATACTTGGAGATATGGGGACAAAGTATATCTTCGTTACCGGTGGGGTGGTATCCTCTCTGGGTAAGGGAATTGCTACCGCATCAATCGGTCTCCTTTTAAAATCTTACGGTCTGAAAGTCACCCTCCAGAAGATAGACCCGTATATAAATGTTGACCCGGGGACAATGAATCCTTATCAGCATGGCGAGGTATATGTCACTGCTGATGGTGCCGAGTGTGACCTTGACATCGGTCATTATGAACGATTCCTCAATGAATCGTTGACCAGAGACAATAATGTAACCACCGGTCAGGTCTACCATACAGTGATTACAAAGGAAAGAAGGGGAGAGTATCTCGGTAAAACAGTTCAGGTTGTTCCCCATATCACCGATGAAATAAAATCAAGGATTACAAAACTCGCCAATCAGAATAGCATTGACATTGCAATCACCGAAATTGGCGGGACTGTCGGTGATATTGAAGGTCAACCATTCCTTGAAGCGGCAAGGCAGATGCGCCTTGACCTGGGGAGAAGTAATGTCTTATACATTCATCTCACATTGGTCCCTTTCATAAAGACAACCCGTGAATTCAAGACCAAACCCACCCAGCATTCGGTGCGTGTTTTGCTCTCAATGGGTATTCAGCCCGATATTCTCCTCTGCCGGAGTGATTCCTGGTTAAATGAAGCCGACCGAAAAAAGATTTCACTCTTTTGTAATGTTCCCCCCCAGGCAGTAATTGATGCCGTGGATGTTGACTGCATCTATGAGATTCCCCTCATCTTCCATCAGCAGAAACTTGATCAGTTGATTATATCACTGCTGGGGATGGAGGATAATCCCAGGGTGAAGTCCGGTGCCGATTTGACCGAATGGAAAATTTTTGTAGAAAAGGCAAAAACCCCTCTCAAAAATGTTGAGATTGCAATCTGTGGTAAGTATGTGGAGTTACGAGATGCCTATAAGAGTATTATTGAGGCACTGTATCATGGGGCAGTTGCAAATGATGCCAAACTAAAACTCAAATGGATTGATACAGACCGCCTTGAGGACGATACAGCACTTACCAATGCCCTTGCTTATGTCGATGGGATTTTAATTCCGGGTGGATTCGGTATGCGCGGTGTCGAAGGAAAGATAAGGGTTGTCCAGTATGCACGTTTACACAAGAAACCCCTGCTCGGAATCTGCCTTGGTATGCAGTGTATTGTCATTGAATATGCCCGCAATGTCTGTGGTATGAAAGGGGCAAACTCAACCGAGTTTGACGATGCAACTCCCTATCCAGTAATCGACCTCTTACCCGAACAGAAAAAGGTAAAGGACCTGGGAGGGACGATGAGATTGGGGAATTATCCCTGCCGGCTGGAACCAAAGACCCTCGCCCGAAGAATCTATGGTAAAGAAGAAATCCAGGAAAGGCACCGCCACCGCTATGAAGTAAATCCAAAATATCTCAAGGCATTAACTGAGAAGGGTTTGATCTTTTCCGGAAAGTCACCCGACGGCAGACTTATGGAAATCGTGGAAATTGAAAATCATCCGTTTTTTCTTGGCACTCAATTTCATCCCGAATTTACCTCGCGACCCCTCATTCCCAATCCTGTCTTCTATCATTTTATTAATGCCTCATTAAAAAGGTCGTCCTGAAACAATTGTTAGTTCTTCTGATCTATTCTCTGCTTATTATTCTTTATTGGGGCAATTATAAGCGACGGCGCTATCTGAAGAAGCGCTTCCATGGGAATGTGTGGAACCTTCTCCGGCATATTGCCCGCAATGTCGCCTATATGATAAAACCTGCTGACGATTACCGGATCGATGGAGGGTTAATGATGTTGAGGAGTAGAGCAATCCTCTACTCCTGCCATTTTGGTATCTGGGAGATAATGCCCAAACTCCTTGCCCGCAATGGCTACAATCTCGGCATTATCACAAACCGCTATGCCGATTATAGTAAAACCTTCATTGCCAGGTTTTTTGACAGAATACTTTACCGAATGAGAAGCAAGGGTGGTATAAAAGTATTCTACAAGAATGAGATAAAAAAGATTATTCAATTCATAAAAGATGGGGGAATATTCTGTGCCTTAATTGACGGTGATACCCTCTATTCAAAATTTCAAAAGATAAAAAAACTCGCATCCCTGACCGGTGCCAGTCTTGTCCCCTTTGGAATCTATTTGGAAAATGGTATTGCGACTTTAAAGATTAACTGCAATTTAGAAGAACTCATCAATTCCCATCCTTACGATTACTGGTGGTTTTATAAGTCCCGGGACGAAGGTAGATGAATAATTATATTCGCTATTTTGTAATAATAATTCTTTTATCTCACTGTAAAGAAGAAAACATAACAAAAAAGATTGAAATAACTATGCCCCGCTTTGTCCTGGAAAACTTCAGTCTTACCGAAACCCATGAAGGCAAAAAGAGATGGACGCTCTATGCAGATGTTGCCAATGTCTACGATGAGATAATCAATGTGGATACCGTTCTAATTCTCTTCTTTGACACAGAGGGGAAAGAATTCGCCCGTCTCTCAAGTATCGCCGGCAGGCTTAATACCAAAACGCATAACATACTGGTGCGCGACTCGGTGGTCCTCCTTACCAGCGATTCAACAACGCTCTTTACCGATTCCCTATTCTGGCAGAATGATTCCCAGAAGATTCTTACCAACTCCTATGTGAGAATAATAAAAAGGGATAGCACGACGATTGAGGGGAATGGTCTTGTAACAACACCGGACTTAAAGAGAATAGAAATAATCGGTGATATAAAAGGAACCTCACCAATCCAGTTCCCGAAGATAAGATGACCCTTCTCACCTTCTGCTCGCTACTTACTGCTTGCTCCTTAATCTCCCTTACTCCATTCCGGGCCGACAGGGTTGAGATTACAAAGGAAGGGGGGGAGAGTATTGTCTATCTCTTCGGTAATGTGATAATTGAACAGGAGGGCACGACCATCACCTGTCTTGAGGCGCAACTCAACGAAACCAGGGGGAGTGTCCTTTTGAAGGACAGTGTCTTGATACAAAGCCCTGATGGTCAGATAAGGGCAAATAATGCTACCTATTATTTTGATACAAAATTGGGGTTGCTCTGGGGAGATGTCTCACTCTCGCACAGGGAGCAGATATTCACCGCTGATTCATTAAATTATGATGGGTTAAGAAAGACCATCCGGATGAAAAATAATATAAAGATTGAAGACCTCAAGAATAGAGAGATTGCCTATGGCCAGGATGGCTGGTATGAAATTGATGAGGAAAGGGGTGTTCTTACCAAAGGTCCGTATCTGGAAATCTTGAGAGAGGATAAGAGTCCGATTGTAATAAGGGCACGGGAATTTTTTCTTTTAAATAGAGAGAATAGATTCTTTGGCTATGACTCAATTGAAGGGATAATAGACAGTGTAACCATCTTCTGTGATACGATAGAATATAATCTAAAAGAAGACCGGGGTTTTTTGAAGAGACCCGTAGTAAAGGAGAAGAATAATGAATTGCGAGGAGACTCTGGTGAATTCCTTTTACGGGATAAAGATATTGAATACTTTAAGGTTTACAATGGGAAGGGTGATTACTGGTCCAGGGATAATTCCCATAATCTTGTTGAGGGGCTTGTGATAACAATCCAATTTGAGCAGAGTCGGGCAAAGAGGGTCATTGTTGAGGGAAATCCGAAGGGCTTATTAAAATTGAAGGAGAAGGAGGATGTTAAGGACTGAAAAACTCACCAAGATATTCGGCAAGAGGACGGTGGTCAATCAGGTTAACCTTCAGATAAATCAGGGTGAGATTGTGGGGCTTTTAGGACCAAACGGGGCCGGCAAGACCACGACCTTTCATATGATTGTTGGGCTTATAGTCCCCAATGGTGGTAATATCTTCCTTGATGGAGAGCGGATAACCGATTTGCCAATGTATAAAAGGGCAAGGATGGGAATCTCCTTTTTATGTCAGGAACCGAGTGTCTTTAGAAAGATGACCGTCCTTGAGAATTTGATTGCCATATATGAAATTACCGGGACCAGAGGAGAAAGGGCAAGGGAGGGGGCATTGAAACTCCTTGAGGAGTTCAATCTCTCATCCTTACAGAATCAGAAGGCATATGCCCTCTCCGGCGGAGAGAGGAGGAGGGTGGAGATTGCCCGGGCATTGATAAATCAACCGAAGTATCTACTCCTCGATGAGCCATTTACCGGAATTGACCCGATTGCCCGTGCTGAACTGCAAGAGATTATCTTGGGTTTAAAGGAAAAGGGCATTGGAATCTTAATCTCTGACCACAATGTTCGGGAAACCCTTGAGATTACCGACCGTGCATATCTAATCTATGAGTCAAAGGTTTTACTCTCGGGAGATGCCCAGACCCTAATCAACGACCCAAAGGCAAGGGAGTTGTATTTGGGCTGGAAGTTCAAGATTTAAATTTGCGAGATTATTTTTTGCGATAGCAGTTACCCCTTAACGACCGTTATTTATCCAATTAGAACAAGTTTCTTAATTGAGGTATCAAGACCAACAGGCATCATATCCGGGATAGACTTATTTAAAGGTAATAGGAATTTGAAAAATTCTAATGGAACCCTCAAGTGTATCCTCTCCCTTTTCAAGGGAGAGGGGAGGGTGAGGGTTGGGGTTTCAGGGGCTTTAGCCCCTGATGATATGTTCAAAATCTTATTTTAAGTTGGGTAAGATTTTATTTTGGTAAAGGACCTGTAACTTAAAATAGCATATTTTAACATTTGAGCATTTTAAAATTTTAAAATGTTAAAATTAACAAATTATTTGATTAGATGTATTTATATTATGAGTTTGCCTTGTGCCGGGAGTGCCACAATTTAATCCTCTGTGGAAGGGGTCTTTATGCTGAGATTTTTATCGCGGCTGGGAAGCCGCTTATACAGGAGATTGTGTATTGAATAGAAATGTCTGAATAGATTGTTTTTTTCCAATGAAAGATTTCATTATCAAGTATAAGAGTCAATTGCACAATTATTAAACTCAATCGAGATTTTTAACTTCTATTTACCATTGCAAGCAATTTTAGATGTTATTTAAAAAATATCGTCCATTCGCCATATTTCTTTTTCTCGTAATTCCATTGGGTCACCCGCTTCCCAGGTTTGCACTTGATAAATCAAGGATTTACCATCGGTAGTCCAGCAACTATTATAGCCCTCGCACTCTGCATCTTCATAGGCTCGTGCATCATGTTTTATCTCCTCTTGGGTGAGAATATTATAGAAAAGGAAATATATACACCAATACTTGTGTATTCCATTACCTTCAACACCATACACCAGCCAATATGGATCAACAGGGTTAATTCGAAAACCCGAGGAATTATAACCGCCAATCTCTCTTATGTATCTTGTCTCATGGGTTATAAAATTACAATAATATAATGTAGTATCCTTCCGATACAGTAAAACAGTATCCCCTGGGAATATGTCAAAAACGATTGCTCCTTCAATATCAACTATTTTTTCAACATTTGTAGTGTCAGATAAAGATATCCTTGTAACACCTGATAATTCCGATAAATAAAGATACTCATTAGATAATCTTGCAATTGATGGGAAGAACTCTACATAAATTCTGTTTAGTATTGTGCCGATGGTGTCCATAATCAAAATTAATTGTCCGGAGTCGACCACGATAACGCCATCGATGCGGGCCGTTAATAGTCTATCAAACCCACTGTTCTTGATTAATTGTCTGTTTGAGCCATCCAGGTCTGCAATCCATATTTCGTTCACAGTATCGGTGACTATCGTATCTTCCCAGCCAAAGAAGGTGGTTCTTTGATAACACAATCGGTCGGGTGAAACTAAATTGGGATTCCATAAATCATATCCTGATTCTCTCAAGACTAAAGTAACATTTGCAGGACGACTGAATGGTCTGATACAAGAGACATAAAGTATTATAAAACAAACTGCAATTAGAACAAATTTTGCAAACCTTTCTTCCATAAATATTCTTTTACCATATAATAGCAAATTTTACGAATTTGTCAATATTGCCGCAAAAATTTTTCTTGGTAGTTGTGCAGTGGACATTAACATATCATAAATTCTTGATATGCCTG
>CBFGJQ010000026.1:0-6149 GCA_965649095.1 Caldifarciminota bacterium
TGGCAGTCGGATAAGTCCATAGTAGCGATGAAACGGGGTAATGCCTGTGGAGCGAAGGGGCTTACGGTAAGACCGTTGGAAGGGGACACAACCGCCAGACACAGAGCTGGGGAACGGTTGTCAACAAAACCTAACCCAATGACTTGTTCGTCAGTGGACAAGGAGGTTTTACCGAAGAGCCGTGTGGGGGGAAACTTCCAAGCACGGTTCTGTGAGGGGGGTAGGGGAGTAATCCCCTATCCCTACCTCAACGGTCTCCCCCTGAATATCTTGCCATTTAAAGGCATTCCTTGTCTGGGTGAATAAATTAAGCAACTCCACCTTTATCATCGCCTCACATTAGGAAAATTATATTCAAAATTATCTGAAACGGAGGGGGTTAGTTGAATATCACGGGTTTTTAATCAGGTTTTCAATAATAATTTTTAATAATGAGAGGATAAATTTAGAATTGTTTATGATTGGGCAATAATTTTACTTAATGTGGCTTTGTGGATTTAATTAATCTTTGAAAATGTAAAGTGAATTATTCAACAAAGCGAGATATTGGCGTGGCACCACCCGTGGTCTCATAACCGCCCAGGTACGGTCAATCCGAAAGGCAGAGTCCGCTCTACGGCGGATTGTTCCGGCCCGAAAGGGGCTTCCAGGGGATGAAATCCCCTTGAATTATTGGTCGCCGTGGCGTCATGGATTGCCTCTACCAATAAATAGCCTCAAGCCAAAGGAGACAAAAAGATTCAATAGCACAAATAAGAGAATGGTATAAGGGATTCCGAGGATCGGGATAAAGACTACGGCGGTGGCGATTGCGCCAATACTTGAGCCAAGCAGGTCAATTCCATAGATATTGCCTGCCTTCTCATTGCCCAAAATTTTTATTGATAATGGAAAGTGCACCCCACCAAGGAATCCACCAATCGTAATCAGGAATGCGATTAAATAATTTAGCCCGGGAAGTTTTGTTAATGGCGCGGCAATTATTAGGGCAAAATAGACTGCAAAGAGGATGTGAATATTTGCCAGGAGACCAATTGAGTAGTTCTTGAAAAATCTTGTTCTAATAAAGAGATAGGTTCCGGTGGCAAGCCCAAGCATAAATAGGCCAATGAGCATCCCAACCCAGGCATAGATGTAGCCGTAGAGGACCTGAAAGAGGATTATCAAGATTATTTCACCTGAAATCTCTCCTGCACCAATGGCGAATATTGATGCATAGACGATTCTCGTCTGACGCAGGAAGATGATGGGCAATAGCACTAAGAGAAAGAAAAAAAGGGGATTGAGATTGAAGAGTTTAACAAATATCTCTTTTATCCCCTGGGCAATAAAACCACCCCACAGGATCATATTGAAGTAATAACAGACCGGCTTCAAGTCGGTGTTGACATAAGACCGGGCTTTGGAGATGCTTGAGCTTAAAAATTCCATCCTTTGGGGGGTGAAGTTATAGTCAAAGAAGTAGCTATTTACATAGGTCGGATTCAGATTCCTCAAGGCCAATCTCTCTTTTAATAGTTCAGTAATATTACTGGAGATAGTAAGGTCGGTGCCAATAAATGTTATGCGGGCGGTAGGCAGGATATATACATTTCTAAAAGTCCGTTTCAGTGTATTATAGATTGTGCCGAGATATTGGGCATATAAAGGACTTATTATATCCGCAGAGGCAGTAACTCTTATTGAGAACAAACCATTCAATTTCAGATGCCTTTTTGCCTCAAGAAAGAATTCTTCTGTATAATAGCGGTTCAATTGGGCATTTATCGGGTCAGGAAGATTGACGATGATACAGTCAAACTCCTCCTTTGTATTTTTGATGAAAAATCGACCATCAATTACGACGACCCTCAGTCGTTCATCCGGGGGGAAGTTATCAAGATATCTCCTTGAGACCTCAATCAACTTTGGGTCAAGTTCAACATAGATTAGTCTTTTAATTGATGGATGTTTGAGCACCTCAACTACCCCTCCGCCGGCACCGCCACCGATAAGTAAGACCCTCTCAGGCTGGGGGTGGATCAATAAGGGGTAATGGACAGCCTCCTCTGCGGAGTATAAATCGGGATAGGCGAAGTCAAAAAAACCATTAGAATAGAAGTTGAATTGGGATTCAGCCCTACTAACCGAGATTGTTCCATATTTTGATTCATAAACCGCAATTAAGTTCTGTTTTGGCTGCTGTAACTTTCTTAGAATAAACTCAAGGTCTTCAATCTTGAGTAGGAAAAGCAAGGGGATTAAGGGAATAACGGTCAACCCTTTTCTATTCAATATATAAAACCCGGCAAAAGATAAAGAAGAGACAACAACTAAAAGAATCCCGGGCGGTGGAAGGAGGGGTATTAAGAAGAAGGAAAAGGTCAATCCTCCCGCAAATGAGCCAATCCCTTCAATTAGATAGACCACCGCCGGTGTTAGAATAATTGCGGCCGTGGGAAATAGTGCACCAACTAATAGGCAGGTGGGGCAAAGGGCAACAAGGGTAAATAAGACCATCCGGTCTAAACTTATCACCTCACCCGAAGGCAGGGAAAAGAGCTGGGGAATAGAGCGCAAAAATAAGAATGAGTAGATAAACATAATGGATAAAGAGAAGAGGAGGAGGGCGTATATCTTTAATGGCTCCCTTTTTAATTTCAGTCTTGGAAAGAGGAGACTCCCGATTCCGGTCCATACCAGCCAGAAGCAGAGGACAATTCCAGAAATGAGTTCATTTCCAGAAAATAGGGTAAGCCCTTCACGGATCAATAGTGCCTGACCAACAACCGCAGCAAATCCGGAGAAGAATATGGCAAGCTGCATATTAGGAGTATAATCAAAAATTGGTGGTTATCAATAAGGTGGTAGCAAGGGTCTTGACTTATGGTTATTTTTGACTAAAATATTTATACGGTTATTATCAAAAAAGGAGTGTTTTATGTCAGGGCATTCTAAGTGGGCGAAGATAAAAAGAAAGAAGGCGGGTGCTGATGCGGCCCGGGGTAGATTATTTACAAAATTGATAAGAGAGATTACGATTGCAGCAAGGCATGGTGGTGGGGACCCGAATGCAAATCCAAGATTACGCACCGCAATTGAAGAGGCAAAGGCAGCCAATATGCCAAATGAGAATATTGAGAGGGCAATAAAGAGGGGAACCGGCCAGCTTGATGATGGTCAGGTCCTTGAAGAGGTAACATACGAAGGATACGGACCAAATGGAGTCGCCCTATTGATTGAGGCAGTAACTGATAATCGTAATAGAACGACCAGCGAGATTAAACATATCCTTTCCCGGCATAATGGTAGTTTGGGTGCTCAGGGCTCAGTTGCCTGGCAGTTTCAGACCCGAGGGATTATATCTGTTGATGCCAAAAGGTATGAAGAGGATACTATAATCGCCTATGCACTTGAGGGGGGTGCCCTTGATGTGAAGACTGAGGAGGATGTATATCAGATAATCACCCCCCCGGAGAATTTTTCAAGGGTAAAAGAGATTCTTAAAAATAATAACATTGAAATACTCAGTAGCGAACTGACAAAGATTCCCCAGAACACCGTGCCTGTCTCGGAAAAGGATGCGGAGAAGGTTCTTAAGCTATTTGAGGCACTTGATGAACTTGATGATGTCCAGCATGTCTATAGCAACTTTGATATTCCCGATGAGGTAATGGAGAGGATATCCGCCCAATCCTGACCTGGTTCGGATGATTTGAAGGTAATAAATTTAGAAATCCACCCTCACCCCTTAGGATGAGACTCCTTGGCATTGACCCGGGTCTATCTGCAACCGGCTATGGTTTTATAATCAATAATAGTAAGTTCTATACTGGCACAATCAGACCGAGGGAGAAGGTCTATATTCAGAAGATATTGACAATCTGTAAAGAGATAGAGAGGCTTATTCGCCTTTATAAACCAGATGCAGTAGCAATAGAGAAGGTATTTTACCAAAAGAATGTTGCCAGTCTGGTGCGCATCTCTGAACTGCGGGGTGCGCTCTTATACCTTCTTTTGAAGAAGAGAATAACAATCCTTGAATATACCCCGGCCCAGATTAAACTTACTACTACCGGCAATGGTCAGGCATCAAAGAGGCAGGTGCGGTTTGTCATTGAAAGGGTGCTTCTAAAAAATAGAACAAGACTGTCCCACCATGCAATAGATGCCCTGGCAATTGCCTATACTGCCGCAAGGAAGATGGGATGATTGGGAGACTAAAGGGCAGGGTAATTGAAAAGTCTCCACCCTATTTTCTCCTTGATGTCTCGGGAATTGGCTTCTCTATACAATCACCCTTAAATATCTTTGACCATCTGGAATTGGAAAAAGAGGTTGTAGTATATACAAAGACAATCATTAAAGAAGAGGAAATTTTTATTTATGGGTTTTTAGATAGAGAGGAACTTAAAATATTTGAGGAGTTAACCTCGGTTCCGGGAGTCGGACCAAAGTCCGCACTTGCCCTGTTATCAAATTTTAATCCCCAGGAGCTTGCCCGGGCGATTGAGGAGGAAAATATTGATTTGCTGAGTTCCATCCCCAGAGTAGGTAAGAAACTTGCCAGCAAGATAATCCTGGAGATGAAAGGAAAATTAAGCTTTGCAAAAGAGACTTCAATCTTAAATCAGGCAATAGATGCCCTATGTTCATTAGGGCTCACCCGGGCTGAGGCGATTGCAAGGCTCAAGGGGCTTCCTGGTGATTTGCCCCTGGAGGAAATGGTAAAGGAGGCATTGAGGGGCCGATGATTGAAAGGGCGACATCGGGAATAAGGTTTGAAGGGGAAGAGATTTATGAATTGACCTTAAGGCCAAAGAGTCTAAAAGAATTTATCGGGCAGAGGAATGTCGTTGAAAACCTCAAGGTCTTTATCCAGGCAGCAAAGAAGAGGAAGGAGCCATTAGAGCATATTCTACTATTCGGTCCGCCGGGGCTGGGCAAGACGACCCTTGCCCATATCATTGCCCGGGAGATGGATGTAAATATCTATCCGACATCAGGGCCGATCTTAGAAAGGCCCTTTGACCTTGCCGGCGTCTTGAGTAACCTGAAATATGGTGATGTAATATTTATTGATGAGGTCCATCGGATAAACAAACTCGTTGAGGAATATCTATATCCTGCCCTGGAAGACTTCCATCTTGACATTATGCAGGATAAGGGAATGGGTGCCCGCAGCCTCCGGCTTAAACTTGAAAAATTCACATTGATCGGCGCAACAACCCGCTCCGGGCTACTCACCTCGCCCTTGAGAAGCAGATTTGGTATCAACTTCCGGCTTGATTACTACCCCGCCGATGACCTGTATCATATTGTCCAACGCTCGGCAGAGATACTTGATCTGAAGATAGCAAAAGAGGCAGCCGCTGAGATTGCCCGAAGGGCAAGGGGAACTCCAAGGGTTGCCAACAGGTTATTGAGGAGGGTGCGCGACTTTGCCCAGGTTAAGGGAAAGGAGATTATTGACCTTGAAATCTGTGAATATGCCTTAAAGAGACTTGATGTTGATAAAAGGGGACTTGATGAGATGGATAAGAAGATCATCCGCACAATCATTGAAAAGTTTCAGGGGGGACCGGTCGGAATAAACAGCCTTGCGGTTGCAATTGGCGAAGATGCCCAGACCATTGAAGAGGTCTTTGAGCCATTTTTGATAATGGAAGGCTTCATCAAAAGGACGCCCCGTGGTCGTGAGGCAACAAAACTTGCCTATGAACACTTCAATATAAAACCGGACCAGGGACCGCTATTCAAATAGAAGGTAACCCCTTATGAACTTCCCTCCCCCCGCACCATCTTCTCACCACTCACCATCAGTAATCTCTAATTTTTTTCCAAAAAAAACGATGCTTGAGTTTCCGAAGCGTGAGAAAAAAACATCTGTAGCATCCAGCTTCAGTGGGACGAGAGATTTTAATCCGGACAGATGAATCTGGACACTACAATTTTGGAAAAAACAAATGATTTCCACCATTATATACCCGCCGCAAGCCTTATTAAACAGTTAATCGTCTGAACCGCCATAATGAGTGGTGAATGAAATTTTTCATTATTCAGGAATAGGAATTTTTGAAATTCCTATTACCTCAAGATACATCAGGGGAGAACCCCTGAAACCCCCAGCGATGCTCCATCTAAGTTTGTGCACCTTCCATCGGCGATCG
>CBFGJQ010000027.1:0-6145 GCA_965649095.1 Caldifarciminota bacterium
CAGACCTCGGGGGGAAGGATTCTAATCTTTCCCATTTTGATCAACCACTGGCTCAAATCTATCTTTGTATTTCTCGTATATCGCGATTGCCATTTTCATTCCCTCATCTTTTGTCTTTATCTTCCCTTCCAGTTGCATATCAAGGAGTTCCTGCAGGATAACCTTGAATATCGGTCCCGGCTTCAGACCCAGGGCAATGAGGTCATAACCATTTATTAGCCTTTCAATCTTGGGTTTTGCCTCATCCTCTCTCTTTAACTGGATCATCCTTAAAAATTTTTTCTCAAGGTGTCGGGTCTTACCCGCAGTGGCATAGCCGTCTGCCCAGGCAAGCATCATTGAACCAAAATAGTCCTCACCTAAATCGCGAAAGAATCTTCTTATTGCCCGGTCTGTCAATTCACTATTGGTCGCTAAAAGATGTGGCCTCATATGCTCCTTTACAAGTTTCTTTAAGACTGCGACATCGCTTCGGGAAAGTTTGAGCCTTCTATATCCGATGATTTCAATTATCCTTGCTCCCTTTGTATCATGTCCGTAAAAATGGACATCCCCTTCTTTTAATAGAAATGTATCCGGTTTAGCAATATCATGAAATAATCCGGCCAGTTTCAAGAGGGCTCTTCGTCTGGGTAGGGAAAAATACTGCGAAAATTCTGGCTCAAGACTACAAAAAAAACCATCCTGCATCAGTTTTTCCAGTGCATAATAGGTATTTAGAGAATGACTCCATAAGAAACTATCCCCAATTATTTTTCTTGCCTCCGGGAAGATCTGGGGGAATAATCCTAATTCATTCATCTTTAATATCGCCTCATATGACTCCGGACAGGACATTATTCGGAAAAGTTCGTAACCAATCCGTTCCGGAGCCACCTTCCTTAAGCTAATAGCTTCAGCCGCATCAAAAAATTTTTTATCAAGCTTAAAACCCAGTTCCAGAGAAAACCTAAAACCCCTCAATACCCTCAGCGGGTCCCCGCTAAGGGAATCTTCAGAGGTCAATCTGATTTTTTTATCCAGCAAGTCCTTTAACCCATTAAATGGGTCGTGAAATTCTAAGGTCTCTAAGTCCACTGCCATTGCATTGATTGTGAAATCGCGCCTCTTTAAATCGTTAAGTAAATCTCCCTTAAAGCCGCTGAAATCATAGATGAAATTATCCTTCACCACCCTTGCCTCATCCTCCTCTATGCTTAAAGGAACAAATGCCCCACCGAGTCTTCTGGCAATAGTGCGTGCAAACCTGATACCCGAACCACATACCGCAAAATCAAAATCCTTGGGCACTACACCCAATAAGATATCCCTTATCGCACCACCGACCAAAAAGATTCTCAATCCTTGAGATAATCTTTTAATTTCATTTATCTTCTCATCTTTGGCGAGCGTCGCAAGTAATAACTCCATTGAAACATTTTACACAGGATATATACATTGTCAACAGCACCTATTTATCTAAACTCTATTTTTCTTTAAGATATCTCCTCCCCTTTAAATTTTCGGGCAGATAATCTTGTTCAACCTTTGCCTCCGGGTAATTGTGGGGATACTTATAGTTTTTGCCATAACCCAATTTCTTCATTAAGGGGGTGGGGGCATTACGAATGTGTAAGGGAACCGGCTCAGCGAGGGTCTTTAATGCATCCCCCTTTGCTGCCTCATAGGCAAGATATATCTCATTGCTCTTTTTTGCCCGGGCGAGATAGACAACACAGTGGGCAAGTGCCAAGTCGCCCTCGGGCCGCCCGATAAAGTCAACCGCCTCCTTTGCCGCAATTGCCACAACCAATGCCTGGGGGTCTGCACTCCCAATGTCCTCAACCGCAAAACGGACAAGCCGGCGGGCAATGTATAACGGGTCTTCACCCGCTTCAAGCATCCGCGCCAGCCAGTATAAGGATGCATCAGGGTCCGAACCCCGCATTGATTTGTGAAGCGCCGAAATTAGATTGTAGTGTTCTTCCCCGGATTTGTCGTACCTCAATGCCTTCTTCTGAACAATCTCTTCGGCAAGTTTCAAGTCAATCCTTTTCTCCTTCGCGGCAAAGGCACACAGCTCCAAGGCATTGAGCGCAACCCTTGCATCGCCATCCGAAATATTGGCAATAAAGTCCATCGCTTCTTCCGTGATTTCATATTCATTATTGAGCCCCCTGGGGGAAGTTAATGCCCGGCGGAGAATTTTTTTCATATCATCAAAGGAAAGGGGATTGAGCATATAGACCTTTACCCGTGAAAGCAGACTTGAATTTAATTCAAAGGATGGATTCTCTGTCGTGGCTCCGATGAGGATGACCGTCCCTTTTTCAAGATAGGGTAAGAAGGTATCCTGTTGTGCCTTGTTGAAGCGATGTATCTCATCAATGAATATAATTGTATCACGATTGAAGAGGCTACGCTTCTTCTCTACCTCTTCCATAAATTTCTTTATCTCAACAATCCCACTCGTTGCGGCCGAGAAGGATACAAAGTCCGCCGCGAATTTCTTGGCAAAGAGCCGGGCAATGGTTGTCTTACCGCTACCCGGCGGTCCAAAGAGAACCATTGAGAAGAGCCTCCCCTGTTCAATCTGCCTTGCAATTGGTCCACCTGGACCAAGGAGATGCTTTTGCCCTAAGATTTCTTCAAAGCTCTGTGGTCTAATCCGGTCGGCAAGTGGTGCCTTATCCATAATATCGGTAGTATAAATAGAAAAAGGGAATATTGAAGATCAATGAATCAAGCCGGTCTAAAAATCCACCATGTCCGGGGAAGACCCTTGAAGCATCCTTCAGTCCCACCTCCCTTTTCATTCCTGACTCTAAGAGATCCCCAACTGTTCCCAGAATACCAATCCCCAGTGTAATACACAGTGCATCAATTGAGTTAAATCTCTTTACTCCGATCGAATTCAGCCAGAGGGTAAAAGGGAGAGTAAGAAAGAATGCACCCATTGTTCCTTCTACCGACTTCTGAGGACTCAAGTTTGGCGCAAGGCGGTGCCTACCGAAGATTCTTCCCAAGATGTAGGCGAAGGTATCATAAATCCAGGTCAGGAGCAATGGCAAAAGGGTAACAAAAAATCCCTCTTTTCTTAAGAGAATCAATGTTGAGGGCAAAAGGGATATGTAAATGACCCCCAATAAACCGGCGGCTATTTCGGCAAGAAAATTTGGCATTCGGCGGGCACCCGGGAATCTCATTACCGATAAGAGAATCATAAAGAAAAATAAAACAAAGACGGGGAATAAAAAAGGTATTTCAAAGTAAAATAACAAGGGGATTGCATAGGCAGGGAATAATACACCCAGGGTATGGGGATATACATCCTTACGATGCCAGAATCGGAAATATTCATTGGTAGCAAATGTAATAAAAACCATCAATAATAATGGCAGAACTAAGTTATCAATCCATATCCCCCCGACTACGACAATAACAAGAAAGAATCCTGTCTTTATTCTTTTTAAGATGTCATCAAATTGCGCCAAAAAGCCGCTCCCTCTTTTTATAGTCCTCAATTGCCTCTAAAAATTCCTTCCTCCGGAAATCGGGCCAGAGGGTTTCCGTAAAATAGATTTCTGAGTAGGCAATCTGCCACAAAAGAAAGTTTGAAATCCGCTCCCTGTGTCCTGCGCCAGTTCTGATTAATAAATCAGGTGCTGGCAAACCTGGGTCATAGAGATATTGAGCAAACTTTTCTTCATTGAACTCATCAAGATTGATCCTTTTCTTCCGGTCCTCAATGATAATCTTCTTGACTGCATCAACAATCTCTCCCTGACCACCATAACTGAGACATAATGTTAATACAAGTCCGGTATTATCTCTGGTAAGTTCAAGGGCTTCATTCAAGGCCTTCCTTGGGCTCGGATATAAATCTTCCAATCTACCAATGGCATTGATCCGAACATTATTTTTATGCAGTTCAGGGGTCTCTTTCTTGAGCATCTCCTCAAGCATATTCATCAGGGTATCAACCTCATCTTTGGGTCTCTTCCAGTTTTCAGTTGAAAATGTATACAGGGTCAAATACTTAACCCCAATCTCCTGAGATGTCTTAACCACCTCCCTTACCGACTCTACACCCTCACGATGTCCCACGACTCTGGGTAATCCCCTCTTCTTTGCCCACCTACCATTGCCATCCATAATTATTGCAATATGATTGATTTTAGCCACCAAATATTATATCCTTTTCTTCCCCTTTGTCAATGAATTCCAATGAGGTTGCTGAAAAAGTCCTTTATTTGTGCTTCTGGTTCATTAATTCAAGATGTCATTCCGAACTTGTTTCAGAATCTCAAGAGATGCTGAAATAAATTCAGCATGACAGGTTGCTCTAATAGACTTTTTCAGCAACCTCCCAATGTATTGACTTCTCTGCCCTTATGGACTATAATATAGTATGGAAAGTGTTATCTCTTACCCGACAGCACCGGGCTGGAAGAACATAACCGGCAGAATTGCACTTACCTTAAAAGGGACAGAGGAATTAAATATTGACTATATTGCCATTGCTACCTGCAAGCCGAGAATGAGAATGATGGAGTAGGGGCTTCAGTCCCGTATAGTTATGAAATCACGCGTTGCGGTTTTAAAAACCAGTCCCAAAACAATCCTTGATGACATTGAAAGATGTCTAAAACTTGCGGAAGTAGAAAGGCATCTGCCAAAGAACGTGCCTACAATTTTAAAGATAAATATCTCCTGGCACTTCTGGTATCCCGCCTGTTCAACAACCCCCTGGCAACTTGATGGTGTTGCATCAACTTTATCCAAACTTGGCTATAAAGATTTAATTCCTGCCCAGAATCGCACGGTGGTAATAAATCCAAAACTGGGGGCGGAGAATAATCATTTAAATTCGGTAATGCGTAAACACAGATTACGTTTTGTATATTTATACGAACCGGATGTCAAGTGGATATACTACCGACCAAAGGCAAAGATGCTCGTTCTTGATAAAATTTATAAGAAAGGTATTCAGATTCCTGAATTATTCATTGGTAAAAATGCATTCCATCTGCCCACACTCAAGACCCATGTCTTTACGACAATGACTGGCGCAATGAAGAATGCATTTGGTGGCCTCTTGAACGATAATAGACACTGGACCCATTCGGTCATACACGAGACATTGGTGGATTTACTCCAAATACAAAAAGAAATCCATCCCGGGATTTTCTGCCTTACGGATGGAACATTAGCCGGTAATGGGGCTGGACCGAGATTGATGAAACCAGAGATAAAGAATTATATCCTTGCGAGTGGCGATTCGGTGGCAATTGATGCAATTGCATCAAAGATGATGGGATTTGAACCGATGTCATTAAAATTTTTGAACCTGGCGCACGAGATGGGCTTAGGAAAGGCAAAGCCTGAAGAGATAGAAATTGTAGGTGATGATATCAGGAATATAAATTTTGGTTTTAAGGTTACAGATACATTTGCTTCAAGGGGACAGAAGGCGATATACTGGGGATTTTTAAAGCCATTTGAACATTTTCTTTTACGAACGCCAATTGTTCCCTGGTCCTATTTAGCCTCACGGGCATATCATGACTTCTACTGGTATAATGTCCACGGCAAGCCAATCGTTAGAAGATTCTTACGAACTGAATGGGGTAGATTATTTGAATCGTATAGATGGTCATCTTACAAGATGTTAAGCAATCCTCCTCTCTCCGCTTAGTCCTTCTCTCCTCTTATTCTCCGTTAGGAAAAGGGAACAACCCCCCTCTGTCCCCCTTTGAAAAAGAGGGATGAAAGAGAATTTAGAAAAGGGGGGTTAGAACGGGACATCCGCGAAAATTAAAAAGGGGAAAATGTGAATGAGATTATTATCAAAACTTTTATCGTCGGCTATATTGAGACGAATATGTATTTAATCCATAATGGCAAAATCGGAATTATTATTGACCCTGGTTTTATTGAAACCGAGGCAGAATCCCTGATAAAAGAGATCAGAAGCGAAGTCGCGGAAATTCCTATGGCTATCCTTACCCATTGCCATTTTGACCATATATCAGGTCTTTCAGTCCTGAAGAATGAGTTTAAATGTAGAATCTATTGCCACCGACTTGATGAGGAAAAACTCACTGACCCACCGAAGAGTGGTGCAATATTCTTCGGTATATCAGGGATTCATCTTAAACCCGAT
>CBFGJQ010000028.1:0-6061 GCA_965649095.1 Caldifarciminota bacterium
ATAATCAGGATTTAAAGAAGTTATTAAAAGTTTTTGATATAAAATCACTCTTCCAGTATATTCGCAGTGAGTTATAAGCCTGGGTGGAGTCTATTTTAACCTTATCACCAATTAAAGGAAAATACGATTCAGCATTGGCCATTAGCCTTGATTACGAAACATCAGCAACTTATGGAAGTTTTACGAATTTAAATAATAAAATACGGGGAATCATCTTTAATATAGCAAACAAACTGGGATTTTCACGTAAAGATTTATCTTTTTACTGGGGGATTGGTTTTGCAATGAGATATGGGGCATATAATGCCCTAGAAATTTTACAAAACTATAAAATCCATGCCACCTGGTTTGCCACAGGTCACGCACTCCTTAAAGAAAATAAAAAAAAGAATGCGTTTCGGATTAATCAAATCTTACCTTATGCAACAAGCGAAGCGGGATTTAGTTCTTTAGTCACCTGGCGTCAGAACCGCCCTACCTTTTACTTTGAACCATATAGTGATTACAAAAAAAATCCCTACTGGTATTTGGGCGATTTATCTGAAAAACTGAAACAATTAGGAGAAGACATCCAGTGTCATACCTTCTCGCATCCCTATATTGCACTGGAGTCCCCTGAGAATGTAAAGATTGATATAGAAGATTGGCAAAATGTCGCTTTAGATAACGGTTATAAAAAGGCATCCATCCTATCTTTCCCCTTTTGTGGCGATGCATATCGTTATTATCCAGATTTAAAATTAAAAACGATGGTTGGTAAGGATATTCCAGCACAAAAATTTGAACTTATAAATTTAAGTTCGCAAACCATTGCAATATTAAAAAATTGTGGCATAGAATTGCTGACAAGATGTGGAAGTAAATATGGAGAATCAAATCTGACAATTTCTCAATATAACAATTCCTCACTTTATTATATGCCTGACCTTGACTATTCAAGTTTAGATTTCAACTCACTGGATAACAGCCTGAGTAAACTTATCAAAAGTAATGGCATAATGAACATCTGGCTTCATCCCAGTAATGTCTTTTCTGAAGAAGAAAAAGAGAGATTTGAGAGTCTTGTGCAATATCTAAGCGCAAAAGCGAAGTCGGGATTAATATGGGTGGCACCAATTGCCGATATCTGGAGTCATTTCAAGAGGGTAAACTCCTGCAAGTTAGAGATAGAATCAATGGGTGATAGATTAAGAATAATTGTGATAAATAGGGGTGAATCAGAAATTAATGAACTGGCATTGAATTTGAACTCAACAGGTATTGACTTAATTAATAATGATAATAATATCTTAAAGGTTAAAAATAGATTGGTAATAAAGAAAATTCCGCAAAAGGATGACTATAAATTTTATATAAAGAAAGGATAACAGTGGATAAGTTGGATTTTGAGAAATTAACACAGATTCCCTGGTTTTCAAAAGAGAAGAACCCAGGTGCGCCAAATGAACCACCGCTAAATAAAATAAAAGAATATGTTCGGGTTCCATTTTTGAAGAGGGAGAGAAATTATCCCCTCTTCTACTCCTGGGTTGAAATCATTAAGAGTATTCCCGATAGGCCATCGGTGATTTTAGATGCTGCCTGTGGTAGGGGAATAATCTCACAGGTGCTATTTTTCAAAGGCCATCATGTTTATGCCTGCGACATTAGAGACTACTTCCAGGGAGATAAAAGGATTAATTTTAAACTGGTCGACCTGAACAGAGACTTCCCCTATCCTGATAATTTTTTTGATATTGTAATTAACTGTGAAGGATTAGAATATCTTGAGTCATCAGGTCATTTCTTCAAGGAAACGGCGAGGATTTTAAAAGACAATGGCCATTTAATACTTTCAGTTCCTCATATCGCAAGCGTTGTTGGCCGCTATAATTTCTTTAAGAATGGAGTCTTAGTTGGCTACGACCTGGCACTTTTTGATAGGATAAATATTATCTATCTTCCATTACTACAGGAATTGCTCAAATTGAATTGTTTCGAGATTACCGAAATAAAGGGTAATGTCCCTTTATTAACAAAAAAGGTGAAACTATTTCATGCCCTTTTTGGACGATTTTTATTCGCCAACCAGAACGATCCCCTTAAATTTGCCCATTCATTGATTATTGACGCAAGATTAAGGAAATAATAAAATGATTTCTAAGCAGAGAAAAGTTTGGGAAGAAATCTTCACTAACGAACCCTACTCATTGCCAGAGTTATGTAAAGGAGATAAGTGGGTGAGTGTAGAATATTCACCCCTTTTAAGTTATTTAATTAAAAATATTAATTATGCAGATAAAATTCTGGAAGCTGGCTGTGGCCGGGGACAATGGGTAATCTATCTACAAAATAAAGGATACAAGATAGTTGGAGTTGATTTCGCCACATCCACGATGCGGAAGACAAAGATTTCGTATCCAGATATAGATTTAGTGGGGGGAGACATTAATCAATTATGTTTTAATGATGATTCATTTAATGTGATTCTCTGCTGGAGTGTCTTAGACCATATTGAATCAGGACCATTGAATGCCTTAAAGGAACTCTATCGGATAACAAAATCGGGCGGATTTTTATTCATCACCATTCCCTGCCGAAACTTATTTCATATCTTCTCTGAGCCAATAATACTTTTAAAAAAGATATTGCGCAAGAATAAACTTCTAAGAAGGATTTTAAGGAAATCAGACAGCAAGAAAGACTTCTTCCAAAATGAATTCACCGTGCAGGAATTCCGCAGATACCTAAGAACGGTTGGATTTGAGGTTAAAGATATACAACTACTCGGTTATGAGGCTGGTTTTGTCAATGCAATAAGTAGAATCGCCGGTGGGTTGTCCAATTTTTTTTATAGAACCTCAAATGGTCGGTGGCTTGGTTTGACGAAATTGGGTAATTTAATCTGTCGCTCTTTAAAAGAATTCTCGCGCCTATTAACTCCTGACGAAGTATTCTATTGGGCAAGCAAGTAGCATTCCATTCAACAAAATGGAGAAAATAAAAATAATAAATATAGTTCCCCATCCCCCGGCCTACGACTGCTATGCAGATACGCCCCGCCCCAAAATCACCTGGGAGATAGGTGAAAATCAGTGGGTTGGAATCTGGAATATCGAGTGGCCGGATTTAATCGGTAATGAAATTTTGAAATTAACAGATGAATTCATATATGAGGTATGGCAACCAGACCCAAGGGCAAGGAATATTTACTCTTGCACTTATTCTAATGGACTGACACATAAACTCTTTCCTGCAAAAATTCATCTAAAAAGAGTTGGCTTTAAAAGAATACAGGAAGTCTACTCACCTGAACTTTATCACAAATTGTGGTATGAAATAAAGACAAAACAGATTATTTTGCACCTGAATGATTTAAGTTTTCAAATTAATCAAGACATTATAAATTTAATCCAAAACGACGCCCCGGTTTTAATCCAGTTTCTTGGTGAAAATGACTTTTCTTTCATTCCTCTTTTAAGATTCCGAAAAGATCTAATTTGCAGGATCTATGAGTGGGAAGAGTTTTATAACATAAAGAAAGCACTCCAGAAGGCAGATGCAATAGGTTACTGTAATTGTAAGACCTTCGACTCGCTGAGAAAATACTTTATGGGAAAAATGGTTTTTCTGCCGGTCGGGATTGACTGTGATTTCTGGAAGCCATTATATCCCAAAGAAGTGGCGAAAAAGATTTTGGGTCTAAAAAATAATAGATTTATCCTATTCACCTCTTCAAGATTGATTAGTCTAAAAAGAATTGATAAAGTAATAAAAATCTTGGAACCATTTAACAATCACTTTGATTTTCAATATATTGTTGCTGGTATTGGCGACCCGGATTATACAAAATATCTCTATGCAATAGGAGAAAAATTAGTGGCAAAGGAGAAATTAAAATTCATCGGCTATCTTTCGGATGAATTATTGCGCACCTATTATAACGCTGCCGATATCTTTCTTTCCGCGTCAATTTCCGAAGGGATGCCGGTTACGGTCTTAAAAGCGGCAGCGATGGAGGTACCGATTCTATGCACAAATACAGGTTTACTGAGCGATGTCTTATTAAAATATAACTGCGGGATAGTTGCACCATTAGACACCTGGCGGGGCCTTTTGAAGAGAATCTTAGAAGGAATGGAAATTAGGAAATTGAAAAGGGAAGTAATCAGAAATCTATTCAATTGGCCGAATGTAGCAATGCGATATATCAGATCATACAAGGACCTAATAAAGGAGAAGGGGAGATGAGCAAGGTCTTAGTGACTGGCGCCGGTGGCTTTATTGGTTCACACCTGGTTGAGAAGTTAATCCGATTGGGATATGAAGTTAGGGCATTTATCAGATATAACTCAAGGAACCAGTGGGGATGGCTTGAAGAGTGTGAATTTCGCAAAGATATTGATCACTATATGGGTGACATTAGAGACTTTGATTCAGTCTTTAAAGCAATGAAGGGATGTAGTGGAGTCATTCATCTGGCAGCATTGATTGGAATTCCCTATTCTTACATAGACCCATTGTCTTATATAAAAACGAATATTGAAGGAACTTACAACATTCTTGAAGCAGCAAGGCAGCTTGCCTTAGAGAATATTATTATTACCTCAACAAGTGAAGTCTATGGAACTGCCCAATATACCCCGATAGACGAAAGGCATCCTATCAATCCACAATCTATCTATGCGGCAACGAAATCATCAGCGGATAGTCTTACCCACAGTTATTATCTTTCTTACAACCTGCCAGTGAAGATAGTTAGGCCATTCAATACATACGGTCCACGCCAGTCAGCACGGGCAATTATTCCCACAATTATCACCCAAATTTTAAGGGGTAATAAGATCAAAATTGGCGCACTCTATACGACACGAGACTTTACTTTCGTTTCGGATATAGTTGATGGATTTATAGAGACCTTTAAAAACAGCAAATGTCTTGGTGAATTTATAAACCTTGGCTCGGGGGAAGATATCTCAATTGGTGAATTAGCAAAAAAAATTACAAAAATTATTGGTAAGGAGGTTGAAATAGTTATTGAGGAAGAACGAATCAGACCCGCCTCAAGTGAAGTAATGAAACTCCAGGCTGATTTTACAAAGGCAAAGAGGATACTGGGATGGCAACCCACAATCAGTCTTGAGGAGGGCTTGAAAATTACCATTGATTGGATTAAAGAACATCTTGCATTCTATAAACCGGAGATGTATACTATATGATGAGTGATGTTAGGGTTGTAATTCTGGCTGGTGGTAGAGGAAGGAGACTCGCCCCTCACACTGCCATTTTACCTAAGCCTCTTGTTCCAATAGGTGATAAACCTATCCTTGAAATTGTGATTATGCAGCTTGCCCGACAGGGCTTTAAAAAAATCACCCTGGCAGTTGGTTACCAGAGTTCACTCATTGAAACATACCTTGGTGATGGTAAAAGATGGAATGTTGATATCTCTTATTCAAAAGAAGAAAAACCATTAGGAACAGCCGCACCAATTTCCTTGCTGGAAGGAATTGATAACTCTTTTCTCGTTCTGAATAGCGATATTCTGACAGATATAGATTATAGGGCTCTCCTCAATTTCCATACCGCAAACAATGCCTTTGCTACAATTGCCATTTCCCGCAAAGACCTAAAAATTGACTTGGGTGTCATTGAGATAGAGGAGGAAGGGTTAATAAAGAATTACATAGAGAAACCGATTGTCCCTTATGATGTAAGTATGGGGATATATGTCTTTGAACCACAGATCAAAGAATATATCCCAAAAGGTGAGAGGATGGATATACCGGATTTGATTAAAAAGATTATCCACAATCATAAAAAAGTCGTTGGTTATCGCCACCATGGCTACTGGCTGGATATAGGTCGTCTGGAGGACTACCAGGAGGCGGTTGAAATCTTCAATATCTCCCCGGAGAAGTTTTTGAAATGAAAAAGGCACTTATTACCGGTATAGCAGGATTTACGGGAAGTCATCTCTGTGAACATCTCTTTAATTTAGGACTACAAGTATATGGCCTGGACTTATTACCCATAACTCTTTTAGACAAGAATCTCCAATCAAAGATACATCAATACTATC
>CBFGJQ010000029.1:0-6052 GCA_965649095.1 Caldifarciminota bacterium
GTGCACTTCACCTTCCACCAGTAGGTTGCACCCTGGGTAAGCGGCGACGGGAAGACAAAATTGACCACCGCCCCACTGGCATATAGACCGGTCGTCGCACTATCCGGGGAACCAAAATTGGGGTCGGTATCCCATAAGATACGATACTGAATCTGATCATTATTCGGATCAGTGGAATAGAATGATAGGGTAGGCTGTAAATCAGGAAGCCTTGCGAAATCAAGGGGTTTGATGATTGTAGGCACGGCAGGCAAACCGGTGGTGGAGGCAAAGAATTTAATCGCATCAAGGTCAAAACCTGCATACTGTCCTGATGTTGAACTTCCATCGTCTACAATCCTTACATATCTTGCCTCAGATAGACCAGCGGTTGCCAGATCAAAACTCTGTGTTCCGGTGCCGGTTCCACAACTATACCAAGGACCGTTCCAATTATTTGAGACATAAACTGTATAGCCTTCTGGCGTGCCGTCATTCCCTTCATAAACCGTAAAATCATTCCCCGAGATATTTACAATCGGTGTATTTGGTCCCATATCAAGGACAATATAACCACCTTGCCCTAAAGAGAAGAAGAGATTATCTTCTGCTCCCAGCGCATACCGCGGTTGTGTCTTATTACCCTGTTCCGCATGGGATGCATATCTCACAATTACCACACGGAAGGCATAAAGATAGTTTGAATTTGGTGCAAGTTTAATATCGCCAAGATTTATGCTACCAGTGGAAGGAACAATAACATTGTTTATTGTCTTTGGGCTATAGCCATTTGCTGAAATCCTGATGCTATATGTCCCTGCCTGTATCATCTTATGAAAATCACCAAGATTTTGGTCAGTATAAATACAAATTCTTTCTGGAGTCAAAACCTCAATCCGGGCATAAAGGGGATTATTCGTAATTGAATCCTTTACTACCCCCTCTATTCCCCAGCCTGCCCGAATGCATATATCCATCAGGGCATCCCGATTATCATAACATATCTGGTCAATTGCAGAAGAACCCGGAGGCTCATCAGTCTCAATCGTCCAGGCAAGGGCGCCACTTGTGCCAATTGTATAGTCCTGTAAAGAACCGCATACCTGATACCAGTCATAGCCATTGATGGGTGTGAGATTTGCCGAATCGGCATAGATCTGAGAGAGATTTATAATATGCATACTATCCGCCGGGTCAGCTGGATGGTAGTCCCAGGGATAATTTACATAAAGTGCTGCAGAGTGGTAGTTATATTCAAGGCAGATGTCATTCTGGAGTAAATGGTTCATCATATGTTGATTTTCGATCTGAGATGAAGATCCTGGACTTCCTCCCCAGCCATCCCAGAAATAGCCATAATCACGGTTCAGATCAACACCATTTGCATTGTATCTTGTATTGGCGACCTTGCCATCGGGATTGAGTGTTGGTAAAATCCAGAACTCACGATTGTTTACTAAATTCTGCACCTGGGGATTTGTAGCATAGTTTGTCAAAAGATAACGGAGGAAATAGAGGGTAATTTCTGTCCCGATATGCTCATCACCATGCATATTGCCGGCAAGCCTTATTTCCGGTTCATCTTCTTCAATTGTTGGATAATCTGTAACCCTCATCGCCCATATTGCCCTTCCCTGGATGCTTAAACCGATTGTGTCAAGATGGCAGATATTGGGATAGAGTGTAGCAAAAGAGTCAAGGACGAGATAAACTTGCTGATAGGTATGATAAAATCCCCGCGCAAAGATTTCGTCTTTATATTTTTTGTAATCAGGAATTAGAATATCAACTTGATAACCAGCATCTCTTAATTCTTTAATCTCCCTGTCATTTAAAAGTGCCTTCGCATAATCCTTGCCCGCATCAATGATTGTATAATGCCTTAATTTATAAACCTCATCATGGCTTGGTAGATGTATTATGACCAATCTCTCTGTATCACGGGCAAAGGATTGACCCGCAAGGATTATCAACAAGAAAAAGACCACATACTTCTTCATAAGACTCCTTTCAACAAACAAGGGTTAGCAGGGGGAGATGAGGGGTAATTAGGGGTTATGAAGGGTCCCCTTTTTACCCCTCTTCACCCCTTTTCTCCCCTATCTTATCTTAATAACACCGCCTTCTCCACCTTCTTGAAGTCACCCGCCTCAAGCCGCACAAAGTAAACTCCAGCCGGTAGTCTGCGCCCCAGTTCATCAGTGCCATCCCAGACAACCGTTGACCGCTCATCCCTGATTAAATCAGGGATTACCGTTAACCGCGAGAAATCTCTAACCAACCTTCCTGACACATCATAAACCCTTAATGAAATTTCGGATTGCGGATTGCGGATTGCGGAAGAATTTGGAATTTGGAATTTAATCGTAAGGCTTTTATGAAATGGATTCGGCATTAAAACCATACCCAGCTTGCCAGTCTCCAAACTCAATCCACCCTCCTCAACACCAATCACATAACAACCAAAGAAGTGCATTATTGAATCCAATAACGCCGCACGTGTTGATACACCACTACCATCCGTCAATAGACCTAACTCAAACGAAGTCCCAACCGTCTTATAACCCCGATTAACCACATTCGCCACACCACAATCATAGGCATTGTTCTGGTCACGGAAGATCAAAAAGGCACCGCTACCCGTAGGACTGATATGGTCCATCCAACTATTCTCTCCATCATAATTGAATAACATACCCGCTGTAAATGTCCCAGATTGACCCTGCACCGGACCCATATCGCCACTACCATCATCCGTCGGATTTATCCCAAACAACGGACAGAAGTTATAACCACCCTGATAAGGCGGGTCCCAATACCAGACATCACCACCCTCAAGATACATCCGGCCATTCTGGTTCTGTAAATAATTAACCAAGGCAGTCGCCTCAGGACTGGAAGCACCAATAATGTAGTTATTCGGATATATCCCGACACAGACCAAGACCGCCTGATACAGATTCAAATCCGGAGCCAAAGAAGCACCATAATCACCACTATAACCCAAAGACTGCAGAATAGTATGCATATTCTGACCAGGTGTCGGAGTCGGATCCGGATTCCAGATATAATAATGCTTCCGACCAACCGTCAGACTGAACTCCACTGTATCACAATAGACCCCACTGGTCAACTGAACCTGAAAATTTACCACCGTGCCGATAGGCGTACTCGGATCAGCCGTCACTGTAAACGGATCACCACTATTATTACCAGAGGCACCCGGTGCCAGCGTCCCCCAACTGCCATTTGCATCATTAACCGTGATATAAGACGATGCCTCCATCAATATACCCGTAATATTACTCGCGGTCGCACCACCCTCATTCTTTATCGTCACCACAATATTTGTAGTCTCACCAGGGTCAAGCATCCCATTACCATTGCCACCAACCACCGCAACCGACTGATAGGTCAAGACCGGGGCATAGACCATAAGTCCGAAATTTGATATCCAGGTTGAATCAACATTGTCTTTACAGACAAGGGTCAATGTAAATCCATAACCATTAGGACAGTTATTGGCGACCTGTAAGTTATAACCATCGGCACCGGTATATGCAGAATCATTAGGCGCAATGTTGCCAAAGGATTTGATCGTATCAGAAATTGTAATATAGGAGTCGTTCTCACTCAACCTTCCAGTAACACCGTTTGCCTGAAGACTGCCATAATTTTTTACCCAGAGAGGAATCTCAACCGACTCACCGGGATTCAGGACGCCATCATTATTTCCACCGGGTGCCGGATCGCTGATTGAACTCTTTAAATATATCACATAGGCATAGTTGCTTGCCTGAACGATGATTGTATCCTCGAAGGGATAGTAATTCTTTGCAGTTACGGTAATATCCATATATCCCGGTGTTGTGGGGACTACATTTAATGTCACCTGCCCTGAAGAGTTTGTATAACCGTAGACATAGGTTTCAGTTCCTTTCTGCAGACAGACCAGGGCATTATTTACTGGCGCACCACTGCCGGTGACCGTGACGGTTACATTCTGATTACCAATTTGAATCACCCCTGGAAAGCTTACGCTTAAAGTCCCGGGTATGTTTGTCCATAAAGGCAGTTCCGGGTCACCCAATAAATTCAACTCATAAAGACACCAGCGGGTCATATCATATTGATTGCCCGAATCTGCATAGGGAACCCAGGCATCCTTGTCCACAGCAAGAACCTGCCCCATCTTATATAGTCCTGCCTCAAATATCTTTGCATAGTATGTTGTATCAAGACGCTCTGAAGGTCCGGGCACATATCCACCAACATAGGCACCCCAGCCATAACGGGAATTGAACATCACGCCAAGAAGTCCACCACCAACCCGATTTGCCAGATGCTCGGCAAAACAATCACCATTGGGTTTCTCATCCCAGGCACCGGTAAAACAGGCGATGGAAATTGCAATGCCCTGTTTATCACCATTAGTCAGATTATCCGCATCGGTTGAATTCAAATACGGTGAGCCACCCATATAAATTCCATCTTCGTCGCCATGGCCTTCCCAGGCACCCATACCATAACCAACATTCATTGAATCAATCATTCCCTGGTGGGATAAGGTTCCATTACGCTCGTAAAGTTTTGCATCAAACCAGGGTGGTGTCGGCGTCATCCTGGCGATTGAGTCCTGCATCGGCCTCTCGTCGTAACTTGACCATAAAATTGCAGTTGGTAGAAGCATCTTGCGGATATAACTGGTGGGTGGATTCTTTTCATAGGTCAGAATTTTGTAAACGAAGTTCTGTGCCTGGGCAATATTATATACCGATGCCCTCCCAACATAGACATCGCTATACATATCCGCATTATCAGGAATCTCGCCATAGATGTGATTATTATTTGCATCCCAGGTGCCACTCAGTCCTGCAAAATACAGATCGCAGGGAATGGTGTCTTCATCGTAGTAATATCCTACCCCTGATGTAGTATACCAGCAACTCCTTTCAGGCAAAAGATTCTGTCCACTGGTCTTGTGGTCGGCTGAACCACCGAGTAATACCCAGACCGTTCCCCAAGTGTTGTAGGCATCAATGATAAAATTCCTCATCTTTTCGGGCAGGTCATAACCTGAATAGTTGCTGTTTATCCAGGAAATCTGGACCACCGTTGCTGGAACACCCTTTTTTGTCTTCCAATTCGCAAGGCGCTGGAAGATTGAATCAAGATTCGTTGCACCGCTAATGATTACATATTTATAATCACCCGGAGGCAATAGCCTTGATACCTTCTTGCCGTTCACCCTTGGGGCAAATATGTCAATCATTTCGGGATTAACTACAATTGCCCGAACATTGTCCCCAAAAATCTTCTGCTGTTCAACTGTTGGCACTGTGTTATCCACCTGATTCTCAAGATAATTTAATCTATATGTCAACCTCGTTATCAACTTAAGTCTCCCCTGTGCAGGAATGTATTCCAGAGGATTGATTTCAATATGGGCAATCTGATAACCAGAAATAGACCCCGAACCAGTAAGTCTTATTTTGGTCTCCGGATAGGGATTGTTTGCATTGTATATTTCACTTCTGGGTGCAAAAAACTGCGGTGTGAAGGTTCTGCCCGGCATCGGTAATGGAACATCCGGTTGATAAGGATATATCTGATAACTTCCTTTCAGTTCCATTGATTCTTCAGAAATTATCTCTACACCAGTAGGAACTGCACCGGATGGAATCAAAACCGCCTGCACAAGTCTCGGAAGTCTCGGCTCTCCAGGTTGCCTTGCTCCCGCAAGGCAACCCTTTAGTTCCACCACATCATATCCATGGACCTTATTGAAGACTAAATCATTTGGTGAAAAGTTCACCGACTGAACAATCTCACCAGCCCATAGAATACCTACAATCAACAATGTGATTGCAATAATCACCTGCTTCATTTTAACCCCCTTTCACCACCTATTTCCTCTCACTTCAAGGAAGAGGGAATGGGTGGAGTCTCATCTATCTTCTCTCTAACTCTCTTTGTCTCTTTTCTTTCTTTGCCAACCATCACCCCCCTTTCAACAAGCAAGGGTTATTAAGGAAAATTAGGGGTAATTAAGGGTTATGAAGGGTCCCCTTTT
>CBFGJQ010000030.1:0-4743 GCA_965649095.1 Caldifarciminota bacterium
TTTGTTATCCGTTTGAATTTAGAGGTAATAGGAATTTTTGAAATTCCTATTACCTTAAAATAGTCTTATCTGCCAAACAGAGTGGCGTGGAGAGAGGTTTCGTTCATAGAATCTGGCACTCCGTATTTAAGATTGTGACCGGATGGAAGTGTTCAATGTATTTGATCAGTGCCTTCATTGTTGCAGCTACTACCCTCGGTTGGTTACTGCAGGTTATAGTTGTTATCTGTGCCCTCTGCCAGAGGTCTAAATCGCCATATTCACACAAAGCAACATTGAATCTGTTTTTCAATTTTTCCTCAAGACTCAAAAGAACCCTTCTCTTCTCTTTTAGCGATTGGCAATTATGAATATGAAGGTCAAGGCTACAGATGCCAACAAAAAATTTGTCATTCTTTTTAAGGTCAAGATGCATTTCCTTGTTGCCCACCCTCCTCACTTGTCAATTCTTCTATTTTGTAGAATTGGAGGATATCCCCCTTCTCTAAATTGGTGATATTTTCAATTCCAATACCACACTCATAGCCAGCGCTTACCTCGCGAACATCTTCTTTAAATCTCTTCAATGAGACAATCTTTGAGCGGTATATCTCTTTACCTCCCCTTAATTGGGAGACGATTGCATTTCTTATGACCTTACCATCTTTTACATAACAACCGGCTATTATACCAACTTTGGGAATATTATAGACCTCCCTTACCTCTGCCTCGCCAATAAGTATCTCCTGAGTCTTAGGTTCTAATAAGCCAACCATTGCCAGCCGCAAATCATCCAATGCCTCGTAGATTAAGCGATAGGTTCTTATCTCTACCCCTTCCCTTTCCGCCGTCTCCAGCGCATTTATATCAGGACCAACATGAAAACCAACACAGATTGAATCGGTTACTTCAGCAAGCAAGACATCCGAGACATTTATCTTACCTACCCCTTTATGCATAATATTAATGCCCACATCTTCCGTAGAAAGTTCACGCAATTTTTCATCAATAACCTCTAATGAACCGGCGGTATCAGCCTTAAGTATTATCTTTAGTTCCTTTGTCTTACCGGACTTTATCTGTTCCTGCAAGTCTAAAAGCGTAAGCCGGGCGCGCCTTGTCTTCATCCGCCTGGTTCTTTCTATGAGTTCCCTTTGATAGGCGAGTTCCCGTGCCTGTCTTTCATCATCAACGACGATAAAGACCTCACCCGCCTCAGGAAGGGTGTTAAAGCCTAAAACCAGGACCGGAGTTGAAGGACCGGCTTCTTCAACTCTCTTTAACTTCTCGTTGAGTAACTCCCTTACCCTTCCGAAATGTGCTCCACAGACAAAAGGATCGCCCCGATGGAGAGTCCCTTCCTGGACGAGGACGGTGCAGACATTTCCCCGGCCGGGGTCAACCTTCCCTTCAAGAACTACCCCCTTTGCCTTCTTTCTTAAGGGTGCCCTTAGATTCATCTCTTCGGCCTTTACCAGAATTGCATCAAGCAGGTCATTTATTCCGATGTTCTTTAATGCCGAGGTCTCAACCGAGATTGTTTTGCCACCGAATTCTTCAACAATTACATTTGCCTTGGCAAGCTGGGACTTAACTAAATTAACATTTGCCCCTGGTAAATCAATCTTATTAATTGCGACAATTATGGGCAGATTGGCGGCCCGAGCATGGTCTATCGCCTCAATTGTTTGGGGCATTACGCCATCGTCTGCCGCAACGACCAATACTACAATATCTGTAACCTGAGCACCCCTTGCCCTCATCGCGGTAAATGCCTCATGCCCGGGTGTATCTAAAAATGTAATCAATTTATCTCGGTAAGAAATCTGATATGCGGCCATCTTCTGAGTAATCTTTCCGTATTCACTTTCGGCAACACGCAGTTTTGTTATCGCATCTAAAAGGGTCGTCTTTCCGTGGTCAACATGTCCCATTACTGTCACCACCGGAGGGCGAATTATTGTTTCGGCTGGTCCTTCTTCTTTTATTTGCTCTTCAATTGAAATTGGTTTTACCGCGCAGTTGAACTCATCGCAAACGAGTGTAATCGTGTCAAGGTCAAGACGTTGATTAAGGGTTGCTATAATTCCTAAGTCCATACATTTTTTAATTACCTCACTCGGGGGAAGTTCAAGCGCCTGTGCCAGTTCAGCGACAGTCATAAATTCAAATACCTCAATCACCTTTTCTTGAGGCTTAGAGGGCAATTTTTGCACATCCTTTTTGGTTTCATAATGCCTTTTTAATTCGCCCTTTTCAATCCTGGCCAGGGTTAATTTTACTGCCTGACGCACTGCTACCTCATCAACCTTTTTCTGCTTATCTTTTATCTTTTCCCCCGGTTTAAATTTAGTAACTTCCCTTTTAAGCCTCCTCTTTTCTTCAGCAATTTTTGCCCGAATCTTTTTTACCTCCTCATCAGTCAGGGTTGACATATGCCCCTTCGCCTTAATTCCAATCTCCTCAAGCATCTTTATCAAGGCAACACTGGATAGTCCTAAACTTTTTGCTAAATCATGAACCTTCAGGGGCATCTCCTTTCTGCTCCTCTTTTGGTCTTAACTTCTCTAATAATTCGTTAACCCCCGCATCATCAAGTGATAATAATAACTTCAATTCATCTGGAGTTGCCTTAAGCACACTCAAGACATTTGTGTAGCCCTTTTCAATGAGCAATTTTTTTAATTCGGTAGTAAGCCCCTCAATATCTTCAATCTTCGTTTCCGTAAGAATCTTCTCTTGAATCTCTTTCTCATACTCTGATGCCTTTTTTATTTCAATATGAACGCCAATGAGTTTTGAGGCAAGTTCGACATTTACACCATTTTTGCCGATTGCCTTTGAATAGTCTTCATCAGGAACAACCGCAATGATATTCCCTTCACTAACCGTTACTACCTCCTTTACCTTCGCAGGGGATAGAGCCCGGGAAACTAAAAGATTTAAATCCTTACTCCACTGGACAACATCAATCTTTTCACCAGAGAGTTCCTTCACAATAGATTGAATCCTGCTCCCGCGATATCCAACGCAGGCGCCGACCGGGTCAATTTTGGGGTCAATCGTCTGGACTGCTACCTTCGCCTTAACACCTGGCTCACGAACGATCTTGATAATTTGAATCAACCCTTCTTTTATCTCCGGTATTTCATAATAGAGGAGCCGTTCTAAAAACCTTGGGTCGGTTCTTGAAAGAATGATCCTTGGTCCCCAGTGTGCCTTTTCAACTGCCGCAACAACCGCCCGAATCGGCGAGTCAAGACGATAGTGCTCTGTCTTCATGAGACCATAACTCGGTATTGTTGCCTCCACCGGTCCAAGATCAACAAGCACTTCATTCCGGCTGACAACCTTAATTATTCCTTTGACAATTTCTCCAATTTTCTTTTCGTATTCACCCATTATTCTAGTCCTCTCTGCCTCACTAATCCGTTGGGTCAATGCCTGTTTTACAGACTCTATTGCGGTTCGCCCCAGTTCCGAAAGGGCAACCGGGATGCGAATCTCATCGCCGATTTTACAGTCCCTTTTTGTAAGGGCATCTTGCAGGGAAATCTCTTTTTCTGGGTCTTTTACCACTTCAACAACCTTTTTTATTAGGGCAATTTTGATCTCACCGGTTGATTTATTAACGGAAACCTCCGCCTCAGTCCCTTTGCCAAATTTTTTCCTTAACCCACTCTTGATTGCCTCGGCAAGAGAATCAATGACATAGTCATACTTTACACCCCTTGTTCGGGCAATTGTTTTAATACTTTCAATTATTAGATTATCTTCGTTTGCCATTATAAAATTCCTCCACCATCTTTGCCCTCAATATCTTGTGATACGGAATAAAGACCTCACCTGACTTCAACACCAGAAGTATACCATCAGCCCTTGCCTCTCTAATATATCCTATGAGGCGATTATCGCTTAAGATTACTTCAATAAGTTTACCCAATGCCCACTTAAAGTGCTCGGGCCGGTTAAGTGGTCTTTCAATTCCCGGGGAAGAGACTTCCAGCGTATAAGAAAAATCTATGATATTGCTATCATCTAAATCCCGAGAAATTGCATTACTTACCATTTCACAATCCTTAATCGTCACCGGCGAATCCGCGCGGTCAATAAAAACGCGCAGTGTTTTTGAAACCTTATTGAATTGGATGTCATAGAGCCGAAGATTCATATTATCCAGGATTGTCTTCACCTTTTCGGCTATTAAATCCAAATTCATTTCATTCATTCATCCTCGCAAGCAAGGTTTCTCTCAATTTTATGCAGGTCTCCCCAATCATCTCTTTTTTAACCTCAAATGTTTCACCCGTTTCTCTTAAATAGATATCAAACAGACCTGTTTTTAATCCCTTACTGCCGATAGTAAGGCGTATGGGAATGCCTATAAGGTCTGCGTCATTAAATTTTATACCGGCTGAATTATCCCGGTCATCAATAATAATTGAAAAGTTATTTTTTGTCAAGGTATTTACGATTTCGCTGGCAATCGGCTGTGCCTCCTGTGGGTTTAGCAGAACAAGATAAATATCGTAGGGGGCAATTGAAATTGGCCAGACCGCCCCCCTTTCGTCACCTTTCTGTTCAATTGCGCAAGCCATTATTCTTTCAAGTCCAATTCCGTAACTACCCATTACTATCGGTTTCTCTTTACCATTGGCATCAGAGAAATACGCGCCCATACTTACTGAATATTTTGTTCCCAATTTGAAGATATGTCCGAGTTCAAGACAATTCTTTAACTCCAGTTGCGCACCACATTTAATA
>CBFGJQ010000030.1:4753-6000 GCA_965649095.1 Caldifarciminota bacterium
GCGGAGATTATAAAAATTATCTACCTTTATATCGCGCTCCAAATTTAATCCTGAAATGTGAAAGTCGTTTTCGTTTGCGCCAGTGATCATACCCTTCGCACCCTTTAATAAGTCATCCGCTATTATTACTACATCCTTTATTCCGTATGGTCCGATATACCCTGGTTCAGCACCGAAATATTTCTCTATCTCTTCACGGGAAGCGGGCTGATATTCTCTACCAATCAGCCTATTCAGTGCATCAATATTTATCTCATAATCACCCCTGATTAGAATTAAAATCGGAGGTTTACCAGAGGCAGTAAAGAACATACTCTTAACCAACCGCTCGGCCGGGACATTTAGAAACTGGGTTACCTCCTCAACGGTCTTCCTGGCCGGTGTTGGGAGCTTTTCAATCGGGGCATCAGCAAATGTTTTATAATCACCCGTTCCCTGGGCGACAATAAGATTTGCGCGATAATCGCATCTTGGGCAGACGACAATAACATCTTCTCCCCCTTCAACCGGCGCCATAAATTCCTTTGATTCTCCAGTTCCCATCAGGCCTCCCGATGCCTCAACGACTAAGAATTGAAGACCGCAGCGCTTAAAGATTCTTGAGTATGCCTCTTTGTGTAAATTAAAGCTTCTATCAAGTCCCTCTTCATCTGCATCAAGGCTATAAGAGTCCTTCATAATAAACTGGCGGGAACGGATTACTCCAAACCTTGGTCTTGGTTCATCACGGAATTTGGTCTGGATTTGATACCAGATCTGAGGCAGGTCACGATAGGAACGAATCTTGGAGCGTGCAATCTGGGTAATGATCTCCTCGTGAGTAGGGCAGAGGCAATATTCCCGATTCTTCCTGTCCTTCAGTTTGAACATGTCAGCACCAAAATCTGTCCACCGGCCTGATTCCTCCCAGACCTCTTTTGGCGAAATAGCCGGCATAAGCATCTCCTGGGCACCGATTCGGTCGAGTTCCTCCCTGATGATGGCGGCTATCTTTAACAGAATCCGCCAGCCAAGAGGAAGATAGGTATGAATACCCGATGCGTGCTGTTTGATGAATCCCCCGCGCAAAAGCAGGCGGTGGCTCTTGCTTTCGGCATCCTTCGGGTCTTCTCTTAAGGTTTCAATCAGTGCCCTGGAGAATCTCATAAGATTAAATATAACATAAATTTTTGAAAAAGTCAACTATAATGGTATCTGAATCCTCTCCACTTTTTTCCTTGACAAACTTATGAATTATTTAACCCGCA
>CBFGJQ010000031.1:0-5992 GCA_965649095.1 Caldifarciminota bacterium
AACCCTCACCCTCCCCTCTCCCTTGAAAAGGGAGAGGATAAGCTTGAGGGTTCCATTAGAATTTTTGAAATTCCTATACCACAAGATATTCAGGAACTGCGGGGTGAGATGTGTTTTGCACAAAGCAAATTTTTGCTATATAGCGGGGGTTTTCAGGGGGTATCCCCTTGAATATCTTGTAAGGAAGGATACACCTTTTTTTAATTTTTTCAAGAGGAATTTACACAAAATTTTGGACTACCTGTCAATAGGAATTGGTTGACTTTTTAATTGTTCTGAATATAATCTGTCTATGAAGAGAGTTAAAAAGGGAAGGGCCAATCCGGTTATCTCCCGGCGGGGGAACAGGATGCCCTATTCGCCAATAAGAAAACTTGCCGGTCTTGCTGATGAGGTAAAAAAGAGGGGAATCAAGGTTTACCACCTGAATATTGGACAACCGGATATAGAGACACCAAAGGAGCTCTTTGAGGCGATTGCCAATTATCGGGAAAAGGTTTTAGGTTATGGACCTTCGGGTGGGCTCTTAGACTTACGCCTTGCGGTCGTTGACTATCACCGCCAATTGGGGTTTGACATTGACCTGGATGATGTCTGGATAACGATCGGGGGAAGTGAGGCGATCGCCTTTGCTACAATGGCGGTCTGTGATCCGGGAGATGAGATGCTCGTCTTTGAACCATTTTATACCAACTATAATGGAATTTCAATTATGGCCGGGGTAAGGCTTGTCCCGGTTCTAACGGAAATAAAAAACGGCTTCCATCTACCTCTGGTGGGTAAGATAGAGAAGAAGATTACCAAACGCACCAGGGCAATCTTAATAAATACGCCGAATAATCCTACCGGAACGGTTCTGACTGAGGAAGAGATGTTCGTCCTTCAAAAACTCTGCAAGAAACATGGGCTGTTTCTCCTTTCGGATGAGGTATATCGCGAATTTGTCTATGATGGGAAGGTTCATACCAGTGCCCTTTCCTTACCGGAGATTTCTGACCGGGTAATCCTCCTTGATTCAATTTCAAAACGTTTTTCTGCATGTGGTGCGCGGGTGGGGTGTGTAATAAGTAGAAATAGAAAAGTGATGGATGCGATTTTACGATTCTGTCAGGCGCGGTTATGTCCGCCCACCCTGGAGCAGGTCGGTGCTATTGCCGCCTATCGTAATATTGATAAATATATCAAACCGATGATTGCTGAGTATGAACATCGCCGTAATGTCCTGTTTGAGTGTCTGAAAGAGATCCCCGATGTCTATGGCCATATTCCGGAAGGTGCATTCTATACAGTCTTACGCCTTCCGGTAGAAGATGCGGACCACTTCTGCCAATGGCTCTTAACCGATTTTCAGTATGAGAATTCCACAGTAATGCTTGCCCCGGCAAATGGTTTCTATTCGTCCCTCAAAAAGGGGAGGAATGAAGTAAGAATTGCCTATGTCCTGAAAGAAGATGATTTAAGAAAGGCAATCATATGCCTTAAATACGGCTTAGAAAGGTATAAAGAATCTAAGCGTTAAATTCTATGTGGTAAATCCTACGCTCCAACTATTAAGATTGGCAACCCTGCTTGTGAAGGTTCTGCCATCAAAATTGAGTGATAAGATTGCGGTTCTCATAGGAAGATTCTTTTGTCTTATTTTAAAAGAGAGGCGGGGTTATATCTTAAAAAATCTTTATTATATCTTTCCGGAGTATCGAAGAAAAAGATCCATAATTATTAAACTAACAAAGAGGACATTTGAGAATTTTGCCCTTTGTATGGTAGATTTTTTGAAACTGGGGTTTATAAATAAAGAGAGGATAGTGGAAGAGGTCAGGGCGGTAAATCTTAAAAATCTGACTCAGGCATTGTCATACCGAAAAGGGGGGGTTCTGTTGACCCTCCATATTGGAAACTGGGATTACGCGGGGGCATATCTTTCCGCAATGGGATTTCCGATGCTTGCCCTGGTTGAAGAGACTGAACATGAGATGTTCAAATTTTACACAAGAAATCGGGAGCGAACCGGTCTTAAGACCTATCCGCTCTCAAAATCTGCATACGCCTTTATTGATATAATCAAAAATAACCGGATACTGGCGGTTCTCGCCGATCGTGATATTACAAAACAGGGTATTGTAGTGAACTTCTTCTCGGGAAAGAGGAGAATTCCCCACAATCTTGGTGAAATTGTAGTCAAAAAAAGACTCCCGGTTCTCTTTGGTTATATGGTCTTAGACCATTCAAATGGGAAGAAAAGATATCTCGGTGTTGTTGAGCCACCGGTCTTCTTTACCGGAGTTGATGAATTCAATCGCTTTATGGTAAAGAAGTTTGAAGAGACCATTAAAAAATATCCTGACCAATGGTTCGTCTTCCAGCCAGAATGGATAGACTGAATATGCCATTGAAGATTCTATTTGTCTCTGATATCTTCTACCCCCATATCGGTGGTGTATCAGAGCATATCTTTTATCTCTGGAAGAATCTCAATGCCCTTGGTTATGAGGCAAAGATCCTTGCCCCCTCCTACGGTAATAATTATCCCTATATTGACCCGCGCATCATTCGTATGGGAAGGGCAATAAAGATTCCCAAGAATCGTTCATTTAGCGTGTTGAGTTTCGGCCTCACCCTGCCCTGGCAGGTGAGGAGGTTTCTATTAAGGGAGCACTTTGATATAATCCATCTCCATGGCCAGATTGCCCCGGTATTGCCATATCTTGCATTGAAGTACTCAAAGGCAAAGAATTTTATTACCTTTCACTCTGCCTATGAGGAGAGTTTTGGTTATATCCTCTGGGAGCCAGTATTAGAACAATACTTTAGAAAGATTGATGGCCTGATTGCAGTCTCTTCGGTTGCCCGTGATTGTGTGGCAAGATACTTTCCATTAGGGGACTGCCGAATTATCCCCAATGGTGTAGATACCGAGCGATTCAATCCCCAGGTTCCACCGATTGAAGAACTAAAAGGGTTTTCCCCGAAGATTCTCTTTGTCGGACGGTTTGAGCCGAGGAAGGGATTGAAGTATCTCTTAATGGCATTTCCTGAGGTCGTCAAAAGATTTCCCGGGGCAAAGCTCATTGTTGTTGGTGAAGGTTTCTTAGAACATTACTACCGCCGGTATATTGAGACGCACATAAAAGACGATGTCATCTTTGTTGGATTTGTAAGACCCGAGGAACTACCGAGATATTATGCCTCCTGTGATATCTATTGTTCGCCCGCAACAAGCGCTGAGAGTTTTGGTATTGTCCTTTTGGAGGCAATGGCATCCGCTAAACCCATCGTTGCCTCGGATATTCCCGGTTATCGAACAATCCTGGAAGAAAAGAAAGAGGGAATTTTCTTTGAGCCCTGCAATTCAAAGGACCTGGCGGAAAAGATAATCTTTCTCCTTGAACACCCCTCGCTAATGGGGGAATTGGGAAGAAATGGCAGAGAAAAGGCACTGGCGTATGACTGGAGACTGGTTGCAAAAAGGGTTCTTGATTTCTATAGGGAGGTGTTGAATAAGAAGGGCTAATCTCTTCTCTATCCTCAGACTCAGAGACTTTTCCCTCTTCCTCTTTTCCCAGACGATAAGTCAGTTCGGCGACAAACTTGATTATATTGCCCTGATTGCCATCATCGGACTCTTCCCAAAGGAGATGGTTCCATTTCTCCTCTCGCAACTTGCCCTTTTTATCACACTGCCAGTTTTGATATTCGGGCCAATTGCGGGAGTATTGGTGGACCGCTGGCATAAGAAGAGGGTAATGGTCCTCTGTGATACCCTCAGGATGGGCTGTGCCTTTCTCTTACCGCTGGTATTTATCTCTACAAAAAATATCTATCTTGTCTTCGCGATCGTCTTTTTTATGTTCCTCCTTGCCCTATTCTTCAATACTGCCCGGAGTGCCATAATCCCTAACCTTGTTTCAAGGAGGAGATTACTGGCTGCCAATTCAATTATCAATTTTGTGGGCAGGGGTGCCACATTCTTGGGGATGGTTCTGGGGGGACTTATAATTGACTGGTCAATATGGCAGGGGATCTTTCGGGTTGCGGGATGGGTTGTTGCCTTTGTCCTTGATGGCATTACCTTTGGCGTCTCAGCAGGAATGCTCTATCTTATGAAGGTAAAGCTGAAGGAGAGGATAGGAGGGAAGGAACATCTGAGGCCACAGGGGTTGCTTCTGATTATAAAAGATGGATTGATTAAAATGAATCGGGAATTGAAAGAGGCGGTTCATTCCATCTTAAAAGAGAAGAACCTCACCTTTGCGATTGGCACAATTTTTCTTATGATTCTTGCGGGTAGTGTAATTTATGTCCTGGCGATTCCGGTAATCCAGAAAGAACTCCTCTGGGGGACAAGGGGGTTAGGGATACTTGCGGCTGTAGGTGCGATTGGTCTCCTATCGGGTGCGTATCTGGTGGGAATCTTCGGACACCAATATGACTTGAAACTTCTGATTCTATTCTGTTTTATTATCATCAGTGCTGGTCTTTTTATCTTCCCCTTCATCACCAAATTTTTTCTCTTCACAATATTATGTCTCATCTGTGGGGCTGCCATCTCACCGATCTTTATCGGTCAGGATACCCTGATTCATCGCTACGCCAATGAAGAGGTAAGGGGCAAGATCTTTTCTCTGCGCGATTGGGTCTTGAATCTCACATTTGTCATCGGCGCCCTGCTTGTCGGCACCCTTTCGACATTCATCCCCCGGACAGTATTATTTATCCTTTTTGGGGGTATTATGCTTATTCTCTCCCTTTTAGCCTGGATATCCATTGCCCGGGCACGGGATTATGCTAAAGGCACTACAACTGCACCGAGTAATTAATAGGTTTCAGTTCTGCGGAACCTGGAATACGAGCAATCAATTGGAACTCTTTATAAAGGCAATCTATGAGAATGGTTATAAAATAGTCAACCCAACAGAAGCATCGGAGGGGCTGGTCTTGACATTTGACGATGGCGAGGAGTCTTTATATCACTATGCATTTCCAATCTTAAAGAGGTATCGGTGTCCTGCGATTATCTTTCTTATTGTTAACTATATTGGCAAAAAAAACTACTGGGATATTTCAATTGCAAATAAGAGGAGCAGACACCTCAACTGGAGACAGATTATTGAAATGGCAAGATATGGTATCCTCTTCGGCTCCCACACAATGTCCCACAGAAATCTGACAAAATTAAATGACCAGGAACTAGAATACGAACTCTATGAATCAAAAAGGATATTAGAGAGTCGCCTTGGACCGATAGATGCGGTCTCCTATCCATTCAACAGGGTAAACAGTTATGTCTTAAAAAAGGTCATTGGGGCAGGTTATAAATATGGCTTTGGTGGTAATGGCACAGGGATTCTTACCATAAAAAAAGAGGCGGTCTATATCACCGATACAATCTTCAGTTTGAAGGTAAAGATATCGGAAAGACCCTCCCTTTTTTATCATTACCTGCGTCTTCAGCAGAAGGTAATAAACTACTTCACAATTGCCACAATATTAAATATGCAGAAAAAGGGGGCAGGGAAGAGAGAATAGCCGCCCAATAGCACTAAAATTAAAAATGGCTCTTAACCATTTAGTGTGGTAGAAAGGTAGAGCCATAAACCTTTCAATCCACACCCGCCAAAATGCTGACGGATTATTCCACGGTGCGCCGACTGATGAAATAAATCTAAAACTTTACCTTTTAAATAATCCTCAACCAAAACCCAATTATCCACCAGAATATCCAACGCCCGATAAAGATGCTGAAGCTCAATCTCGTTAACACCAAAACCTTCGGATACCTTCCTTGACCAACGATACACCGCTAATTCGGATACCCGACCATATAGACGACCGACTACGATCGCAAAAATCGCCCGCACAAAAGAAAACTGAATCTTTTTGGTTTTCTCAATCTTTCCTAAAACTCTTTCTAAACCTAACCCCTGCCAGATACCAAAAGCTATTGCCACAAGCCCCCAATAATACCTCTCCGTTAACTTTTTAACTTGCGGCA
>CBFGJQ010000032.1:0-5975 GCA_965649095.1 Caldifarciminota bacterium
AGGGTCTTTGTGCCTTTCCGATGACGGTAAGGGTAATACCCCAGAAACGACTCTCTATTATATCGCCGCCGGCGATATTACATCCAAATTTATTACCGACTTCCGAAAAACCCCTGTATAACTCTTTAATCTCTGAATCTTTAGTATCGCGGGGTAGATAGAGACTGACGAGGACAGAGATTGGTTCGGCTGCCATTGCCGCCAGGTCAGAGAGACCTGCACTCATTGTCCGGTAGCCCAGGTCAAATTTCGTAAAATATTTAAAATCAAAATGGATACCTTCAGCAAAAGAATCAGTAGAAACAACCAATCCATCTTTTAGCACCATTGCATCATCACCGATACCAACGGCAATTTTATTATGGCGCCTTTGGAACTTCTTTCTTATATATCTAATCAAGGATAACTCACCCATTTTTCTCCTCAAACCCGGGGTATTTTGAATTTTAGGTCTTTACTTCTTTTATACATGGAATTCTACGATGTCGCCATCTTTTAAGACATAATTCTTTTCCACCCGCTGCCCACTGAATCCGTGCTCATTCCAGAGTCGTGTATACTGGAGATTCTTCTTAAAGTCTTTGTGAATATGTTCAGCCGCATCTATAACCGTGGCACCAATTTTTAAAACAACCGGTTCTTTTCTCTCCGGCGGCTGACCAATCTTTTTAGTATATACCCTTATGATTCCTAAATTTTTGAAAATCTCTTCCTTAAGGAGTTTAAGATTTACCTTCGTTACATTTGAAAATGGAATAACGAGGTAATCCTTATAGAGGTCTAAAAAAATAGGAAGATTCTCTTCGGCTCCCGGGAGGTCAAACTTATTCAAAAGGAGAATTGCCTTTATATTTTTACCCTCAACATTATCAAAGAGAATATTTCGCTCCTTCAACTTTGTTCTTATAAATTCAAAGCCGTCAAGAAGATCCTGATTGGAGGCATCAAGGACAATTATGATTATATCCGCAAACCGGTATATTGAATACAACCAGGGTGGTGAATCATCACTTAAGGGTGGGGTATCAACAATCTGAATCTTTATATCTTCGTATTCCATCATCCCTATCTGGGGCGCTGTTGTAGTAAATGGATAGTCGGCAACCAGTGCATTGGCATTGGTCAAGGAGTTTAACAGTGCAGACTTTCCTGAATTGGGTAATCCCAAAAGAACGACCTGACCCGCCCCCTGCCTCTCTACCTGATACCAGGAACCCCCTGCGCCAGTCTTCTTTTTGCCCTTCTCAATCATCTCCTTTATCTTTGAGATCTTTGCCTTGAGTTCACCCTGAAGTTTCTCCGTTCCCTTGTGCTTGGGAATTATTGCGAGCAGTTCCTGTAAATAGATTAACTTCTCCTGCGGAGTCTTTGCCTCGCGATACTTCTTTTCAACCTCAAAATACTGGGGAGGTAGATTGGCCGGCACAGTCCCTCACCTGGCTTGCGAAAATTTCAAACATCTCCTGGGCATTCTTTAGCATATTGTGATTGTTATTGAAGAAGACATAGATACCTTCCGGTTTTTTTAAGATTATTCTCCGGGCAATCTCTTTAAGTTCTTTGTTTGTATAGTTGTGCGAATACCAGGCATCCCTTCCGTGCATCCGTAAATAGACATTTTCAGTAGTCTTATATATATCCCTTGAGAATTCCGGTGCATCAATTGAAACCCAGGTTATTCCTAAATTCTTTGCCCAGTTCAGGGCATCTTTATTAAACCACTTTTCGTTTCTTACCTCAAGCGCAATCTTTTTTGTTATCTTTAATTCTTTAATAAATTCCTCTATCTTCTTTTTTGCCCTTGGCGTAAAATTGGGGGGCAGTTGGAATAGAAAATAGTCAATTAATCCATCCATCGGTGAAAAGAGTTGGGCAAATTTAAACCATGCCTCTAATGCCCTCTGGGAAAACTTAAATTGATGGGTAATGAGGCGGTTTACCTTAATCACCCAGCGGAGATTGCGCCCTTTCCTTGCCCATGCCTTTACCTGATTAGGAAAGGGAAATCGATAGAATGAGGCATTCAATTCAATTGCATTTAGTCCTGAATTTTTAAGATACCAGTCCAAACTGCCATCTTCATTCCAATCATAATACCAGCCCGAGGTGCCTACAAAAATTCTCACAGATAATTTTACCCATTTTTCTATTTTCGTCAATATCCCTATTTCCTCACTCAGGGAAAATAATTCTTGACACAATGAAAAAAATGTGTAAAATGGTAAAATGAATATAAAGGATTTAAGGGCACAACTTGATAAAAAAGAGATTTCCCGGCAGTATCTGCTTGTTGGAAACGAACCATTATTGATTACCGAGGCAGTGGATATGATAAAGTCTGCCCTCGGGGTAAATGAGTCTTTTGACTGTGAAGTTTTAGTGATAACTGAATTAGCCCCGGAAGATTTGGTGGCCCGGCTCCATACCCTGCCATTTGCTTCATCAAGGCGTCTGATAGTGATTAAAGGGCTTGAGGAGGTTGGGTGGGGGGAACTGATGAATTTTGCCCGGCTGGTGAGTAATTCACCCGATTCCTCCTGCCTGGTTATGACCTACAAGTTAGATAAGGAGATAGGTTCTAAAAAGATGAATGAAGTTCAGCAGAAGGTCTTTTCTCTGTTTCCCAGTGCCCGGCATATCCTGCTGCTGCCCGACAAAAATTCTGTTCATGAGTTATTGACTCAGATGAAATTTAGCATTCCTCGCCACCTCATTCAATATCTTGAAAGTGAATTTGGGGGAGACCTTTTAGGCTTAAAGAATGAACTATTAAAGATTAAAAACTATCTTTCTGAGACAAAAGAGGCACCCGGTAGGCTTTCGGAAGATTTTGTAAAGGGAGTGAGCGGCTACAATAAATATGCATTGGCAAGGGCTTTTCTGGATGGAAAACCAGAAGTTTTAAGGCGATTTGAAGAGATGAAACCCTATCTTCAGTCCATGGCGGAAGTGGTTGATGCCCTGGTCAGGGTTGCCAATTCAAGTGTTCAGAAAAATGAAATTAGAAAATTTAAGTTGGAGATTCTTGATGAACTTTCCCGGATTGACCATCGGATAAAGGCTGGCTCAATTTTTGCCGATTTAGTTTTAGAAATTTTTTTGATTAAGAATAAGGCATATTTCAAAAAAGAGGTGAGATATGGAAGATAAATTGAAGAGGCTCCAAGAGATTGAGTCCGAAAGGAATGATATACTAACTAAATTACAGAAGATAGAGGAGAAGAAGGCAACAGTAAGTTTTGAAGTTTATGAAAAGGTGAAGAAGGAATACGAGGGTAAACTAAAACAGGTTGAAAAGAAATTCAAGGAAAATGTAGAACTGGTCCAGGCCGAGATTGCGCGACTAAAGGAAGAGGATAAGATTTTAGAGAATGAAGAGAGGGAAGTCCGATTAAAGATTGAGGAGGGAGAGTTGCGGTATTCAATCGGTGAGTACGACGACGATAAATATCAGGAACTTATGTCCGAGAATAAGAAGAACCTTTCAAATGTTACTGATAAAAGGAAAAAGGTCTCGGAACGTCTGAAATGGCTTGAAGGTCTGCTCAGCGGTGAAAGAGGAGAAACGGAGATATCCGAGGTTGAACCCTTGAAGATAGATGAACATATTCTTGAAGAGAAACAACCCGCGGAAGAGAAAAAGATTGAGGAGTTGGTCGTGGCAGAGGTCCCCGCGGTGTTGGAAGAGATAAAGGAATCGGTTGAGGATTCCTCTAAAAAAGAGGAGAAGGGCATTGCCTGCCCGAAGTGTGGTTTTTTGAATACCCCGGATTCCTGGTATTGCGAGAAATGCGGAGCCGAGATTCTTTCGTCATTAAATATGTAACAACTACCTAATTTCAGACTATGATTTACAGCCATCTTTTAGTGGAAAAGAAATGGCAGAAATTCTGGCAGGATTCCGGCCTTTTTTTAACCCCTGATAATCCTCAGAATAAGTATTACTGTCTGGTGATGTTTGCCTATCCTTCAGGTGATATCCACATGGGACATTGTAAGAACTATGTTATTGGTGATGTCATCGCACGCTACAAAAGGAGGAAGGGTTATGATGTCCTCCATCCCTTTGGCTGGGATGCATTTGGTCTGCCGGCTGAGAATCGGGCAATTGAGGAAGGGATTCATCCCCGCGTGTGGACTTTTCAGAATATTAGAGTTTCGGATGAATCACTCAAGGCACTGGGTATCAGTTATGATTGGTCCCGGGAGATAATCACCTGTGAGCCCGATTACTACAAATGGACGCAATGGATGTTTTTACTGATGCACAGAAGGGGACTGGCTTACAAAAAAGAGGCGTTCGTAAACTGGTGCCCGGGCTGTCAGACAGTTCTGGCTAATGAACAGGTAATTGACGGGAGATGCTATCGTTCAAACTGTCGTTCCCCAATTGAGAAGAAGAAGTTGAATCAATGGTTTTTTAAGATTACCGATTATGCGGAGAGGTTATTGAAGGATCTGGATAAGTTAGAGGGCTGGCCCGAGCGGGTAAAGGAGATGCAGAGAAACTGGATTGGTAAAAGCGAGGGGACGAATGTCTCCTTTTTGGTGAAAGAGAGAAACTTCACCCTTGAGGTCTTCACCACGAGGGCTGATACCATCTTCGGCGTTACCTTTCTTTCAATTGCCCCCGAACATCCTTTCCTGGATGAATTAATCAAGAATACACCGAATGAAACCGCGGTCAGAAATTATATCCGTGAAGCAAGTAAGCGGAGTTTGCTTGAGCGGGCCAGTAAAGAGAAGGATGGAGTCAATACCGGACTTTTTGCCCTGAATCCGGTAAACCAGGAAGAAATTCCAATCTTTGTTGCGGATTATGTCCTTGCCGAATATGGAAGCGGTGTGGTAATGGGGGTACCAGCCCACGATGCAAGGGATTTCCAATTTGCCAAGAGATATAATCTGCCAATAAAGGTTGTCATAAGGCCAGGTGAAGGAGAGATTGATGCTACACAGATGGAGGATGCATTCACTGACTATGGGATAATGGTTAACTCGGGTCAGTTCAGCGGTCTGGATTCCAAAAAAGGGATTGAGGCGGTAACTGAATTTTTACAAGAGAGGGGATACGGAGGAAGGGCATTGAACTACCGGATAAAGGACTGGCTCATTTCCCGCCAGCGCTACTGGGGTGCACCAATTCCCATTATCTATTGTGACCACTGTGGTATTGTGCCGGTGCCGGAAGAGGATTTGCCGGTTCTGTTGCCGGAAGATATAAAGGATTTTATCCCCAAAGGCAAGTCTCCCCTGGCGGGGGTGAGTGAATTTATCAATACAAATTGCCCGGTCTGCAATGGTCCGGCCCAGCGTGACCCTGATACAATGGATACATTTGTATGTTCATCCTGGTATTTTCTGAGATACCTTGATCCAAGAAATGAACGAGAATTCTGTTCATTTGAAAATGCAAAAAGATGGCTGCCCATTGATCAATATATTGGTGGGATTGAACATGCTACCGGTCATCTCATATACTTCCGATTCTTTACCAAGGTTCTGTATGATGCGGGATTGATACCGGTTGATGAACCGGCGATGCATCTTTTTACCCAGGGTATGGTTTTAAGAAACGGAGAGGTGATGTCAAAGTCTAAAGGTAATGCAGTTCCGGTGGGACCGTTTGTTGAAAAATATGGTGCTGATGTAGCAAGAATAACCATTCTCTTTGCCGCCCCACCGGAAAGGGATATGGAGTGGAGTGATGAGGGGGTGACTGGAGCACAGAGGTTTCTGGAGAGAATCTACCGAATTGTCGCGGAAAACAAAGAATTTTTTTGCGCCACTAAACCCAATGGTCCCTTCAATCAGGTTCAGCAAAGGTTATACATCAAAATCAATCAGACCATCTTCCGGGTGAATGAAGACCTGGAGGGATTCAAGTTCAATACCGCCATTGCGGCCCTTTGGGAATTAATTAATGAACTATATCTGTATAAAGAAAGGGACAATATCTTCGGATACGGTATCTA
>CBFGJQ010000033.1:0-17139 GCA_965649095.1 Caldifarciminota bacterium
GGAGCAGAAGCCTTCTTCACATCGCCTTTCCTGAATACCTTGTCCCTTTTCTTTATTATAATGAAAAATTTCATTATTCAGTAATAGGAATTTTTGAAATTCCTATTACTGAAATATTCTTGATGCCAGTCAACCCCACAATACCTACTCTTTTCCAGGTCAAATCGTAGTTATAAACTGTAATATTATTACTGGCATCCATCTTAACCATTTTTAATGTAGAGACAACCTTGTGCCTCTCCGTTCTTTTTTATCGGCATAATCCATCTGAATTATCTGTAGTATCGGCGGGTTCTATCAATTTTTGATAGTAATTTTAAAATTTTGCAAATAAGGGGTTTATCCATGCAAAAATCTTTTGAAATTTCAACACTTTTCGGGCATATCATAGTGCATTTACCCCCTTGACAACTCCTAAATAATATGTAAAATGGGAGGAAATGGGGAAAAATGGGAAATATTAGGTTCCGGGGTTTCTTTTTGCATGCCCTTGATGATAGAAAGAGGCTCGCCATTCCCAGTCAATTTCGCTCGGTGATAATTGCGGAATCGGATGGGCGGGTAGTGATGACACCGGGTTATGATAGAGAGATTTCTGTCTATGCCCTGAAGACTTGGGTAGATTTTGAAGAGAAGGAGTTGCTTACCCTTACAATGGATAAGGTTCAGGCACGGCGCTATCGCCGCCACTTTACATTTGGTATTAAGGAGGACCGACTTGATGCCCAGGGAAGAATTCTTATTCCCGATTTTTTACTTGAATATTCAGGGATTAAAAAGGAGGTGATTGTCGTTGGTGAGATCAATTATTTCAGCCTCTGGTCGCCAGAAAATTACCAGCGACAAAAGGCTGAGATAGAGAAGTTTTACTTTGATGATTCAGAGACAATAGAAAAGATAAGGAGGCACAATGAAGATTCAAACCATTGAGGCAGTTAAGAATAAGAAGGTTTCGTTTTTTTTGCCGAGTGGGGAGATAAACGAAGAAGATTTTATCACCATTGAGGAGAAACTAAAAGAGAAATTACAGGCTGGTGAATTCAATATTATTATTGACCTCTCACGGGTGACCCATATCAACTACAAGGTAGTTGGGCAATTGATTGAATACCAGAAGAAATTTAAAGAATATAATGGTGACATTAAACTTGTGAATGTCTCGCCCTACCTCTACAATATCCTGCGCCTTTATGGATTTTATCCATTTGAAATCTATCCCTCGCGGCGGGCTGCCCTGAAGAGCTTTCAATAGAGAAGAGATTGTCCTTTCACCAGCCGGTTCTCTTGAAGGAAGTGATTGAGTGGATGAACCTAACCGAAGATGGTATCTATTGTGACTGCACAGTGGGTGGTGGTGGACATCTAATCCCAATGCTTGAGAGGACAAAGAGCGCCCGGAGGCAATTAGTTATACTGGGAAACTCGGCCGGAGATATTCATCACGCCTTCTTTTATTTGAGGAAAATTTTACCAATATAGATTTAATTCTAAAAAAGGCAGGACTAACCCTGATCGATGGTTTTCTCTTTGACCTTGGTGCCTCATATTATCAACTGACAACCCCCCAGCGCGGCTTCAGTTTTAATGAGGAGGGTCCGCTCTCTATGCAGATGTCGCCAAGGGCAGTTCCCCTCTATAAAAAATTAAAGTATGCTACAAAGCTGACCATCTACAAGATTTTAAAAGAATACGGTGATGTGCCCCATGCCTGGCGGGTTGCCCATCTGATTTACGAAAAAAGGAAAGGACTTAAGACGACCCTTGATTTAAGGAATCTCCTGAAGAGAACCTTTCCCGCAGCGGTTCAAAAAAAGAATTTGCACCGAGTATTTCAGGCATTTAGAATCTGGGTCAATGATGAGCTGGAAAATTTGAGCATCGGTCTAAAGAAGGCGTTGCACCATCTTAAATTAAAGGGACGGATCATTGTGATTTCATACCATTCTAAAGAAGACCGCATCGCCAAGCATATATTTCTTGATTACGAAAAAAGGGGAGTTATAAAAAGGCTCAACAAGAAGGTAATAAAGCCTTCCGGCTTTGAGATTAAAAAAAATCCCGGGGCAAGAAGCGCCCGGATGAGGGTGGTTGAGAGATGCGCATAATCGGAATCTTTTTATTGATAGTTATCTATCTCTTCTTTTTGGTTTACATTGAGAGTGAATTGGTAAAGATTGAAATAAAAAAAGAACCTTTGCGGAAGATGCTGGTTGAACTGAAGAACAAAAAGAAGGGCCTATCCGCAACCCTCATAAACCTGTCTAATCTTGCCACTATTGAGACGGAGGCAAAGAAGAAAAACTTCATATTCCCCAAACGGGAAGAGATTTTGGGGGTGGTGAAGTGAAGCCCGCCCGACTCCTCCATTCGTTCTTATTTATTGTATCACTTACCTTCTTTGGCTATCTATTCTATATTCAGGGTTTGAAGTTTAATCATTACCGGAGAATCTCAGAAAAATGGCATCAGAAAATGGAAATTCTCTGTGGCGCAAGGGGAAATATTTACGACCGAAATGGACTTGCCCTCGCCACCTCAGAACCCTGCTTTTCTATATTTTGCACCCCGCGCTACACCCGGAATAAAGATACCCTTGCAGAAAAATTGGCAATGATTTCACAGCGCCCACTTGTTGAAATAAAGGAACTTGTAAACGAAAAAAAATTTTTCTGGGTTGAGACTAAGGTTAATGCTGAGAAGAAAGATCGCTATCTGAATTTGAATGACCCAAGTATTGGGGTTGCCAATGACCTGAAGAGAATTTACACAATGCCCGATGCCTTTGGTTCAATAATTGGTCGCTGTAGTAAAGACAATCGGGGTATAGAAGGGATTGAGTTATATTTTGACGAGATATTGAAGGGAAAATCGGGATTTATGGTCTATCAAAGGGAAGCAACCGGTGATGCCTTTCCCTATTATAGTTATCCGGAGAAGAGTCCAGAGCCCGGGAGTGACCTATACCTGACCATAGACCTTCAACTCCAGACAATCCTTTTTACTCAGTTGAAGGAATGTCTCAAAGAAAGGTCGGGGGATGTCGCATCGGGATTGGTTTTGAATCCCCGCACCGGAGAAATTCTGGCGATGGCGAATGTTTCGCAAACAGGAAGTATCAGAAATAATGCAATCTGTGATGAATTTGAGCCTGGTTCCACATTTAAGATAGTCACACTTGCATTTTCATTAATCAATGGAATAAATGAAAGGGAAATTTTTAATGCCGAAGGCGGAAAGATAAAGATTAATGGTCATACAATCCATGATTTCAAAGACTACGGTTCAATCACCCTTGCCCAGGCAATTGTCCATTCCAGCAATGTGGTGATGGCGAAACTATCAAGAAGATTCAACCAGCGTGACTTTCTGATTATGGTCAGGGATTTTGGCTTCACCCAGCCAAGTGGTATTGAATTCCCGGGGGAGGCAAAGGGTCGGTTATTAAAAAGGGCAAAGTTGAACGAAATTGAATTTGCCACATTGATGTTTGGTCAGGGGATTACCTGTAATCTATTACAACTTTCCTTTGCCTATCAGGTGGTAGCCAATAAGGGGGTTTTGAATCGACCGCTAATAATCTCTCAGATAAAAAATGGAATAAAGGTGTTATATCAGGCAGAGCCATTGCGGATAAGGAGGGTGTTAGATGAGGAGATTGCAAAGAGGATCACCGAGGTTCTCTGTCAGGTGGTTGAAGCAGGGACAGGCATTGAGGCAAAGATTGAAGGGGTAAGGATTGCCGGTAAGACCGGAACCGCCCAAAAGGTGGTTGATGGTAAATACTCAGAAGATGAGATTGTAGCAACCTTCGTTGGCTATTTTCCGGCCGAAAATCCTGAATACCTTATTGCCATTATGGTTGACAATCCCAAAAAGGGGAGGTGGGCGAGTGCAATTACTGCCCCGGTATTTAAACGGATTGCCCATAGAATCTGTCAGATAAGGAATTTTGAATATGCGTATAAGTGAGTTGATTCAGGGAATGGAATTCAAGGAGATAATTAACTTTCAGGATGTTGAAATAGAATCTATTGAATATGATTCCCGGAGGATAAGTCCGGGCGCCCTCTTCGTTGCCCTCCGGGGTGGGAGATTTGATGGCCATACATTCATTCCCATGGCTCAGAGGAGTGGTGCGCTATGCTTCATTACTGAGAAGAGGGTGGAAACTCCCCTGCCGCAGGTAGTTGTTGATGATGCAAGGGATGCCCTCTCCTTTGTCGCCCGTAAGTTTTATAAAGAGGCAGAAGAGTTGAATAAGATAGGAATCACCGGGACCAATGGCAAGACCACAACTTCGTTTTTGGTCCACTCAATCTTAAATTCGGCAGGCCGGAATGCCGGACTTATCGGCACAATCTATTATATAGGGAAGGATAAGATTAAGGCAGAAAGGACAACCCCGGAGAGTCTTGACCTCTTTAAGATGATGGCAAAATTTAAAGATGGGGGCGCTGAGGATGTGGTGATGGAGGTATCTTCCCATGCCCTGGCGCTGAAGAGGGTTGAGGGAATTGAATTTCAAGTTGCCATCTTCACCAATCTCTCTCAGGACCACCTCGATTTTCATAGGACGATGGATGAATATAAAATATCAAAGTTGAGACTCTTTTCATTGATGAAGGAAGGGGGAACAGCGGTAGTAAATTGCGATGACCCAACATATTATGACATCACCCGGATGGACTTAAAAAGGGTTATAACCTATAGTATGAAAGAAGATGCTACAGTCAGGGGTGAAATTCTTGAAGAATCTATGGATGGCATAAGATTAAAAATAGATTATAATTCAAAAAATTTTATCATAAATTCTAAATTGGTGGGGAGTTTTAACGGCTATAATATTCTCGCCTCTTTTGCGGCCGGTGTAGCACTGGGAATATCCACAACTGCAATCAGCAAGGGGATTGAATCCCTTAGATGTGTAAAGGGTCGTATGGAACAGGTAGAAAAGGGAATATTTGTTGATTATGCCCATACCCCGGATGCGTTGCAGAATGTGCTTCTGTCGTTAAAGAGATACCCACATAAACGGTTGATTGTGGTATTTGGCTGTGGTGGAGAGAGGGACAGGGAGAAGAGGCCAAAGATGGGGAGGATAGCCACTTCCCTTGCCGATTTTGTGATACTCACATCGGACAATCCCCGGGGTGAAGAGCCGGAGCGGATAATTGAAGATATAAAGATGGGAATTAAAGACCAAGACTACAAGGTGATTTTGAACCGCCGAGAGGCAATTGAGTATGGAATCAGATTTAAAGAAGAGGGCGATATCCTTTTAATAGCAGGAAAGGGGCACGAGGAGTATCAGATATTTAAAGACCGGAAGATTCCATTTGATGATGCAGAGATTGTGAGGGACTACTTTAAGAGGGCGGGATATGTATAAAGAACTTATGCTCGCTGAGGTCTGTAAGGTTATTAAAGGAGAGAAAGGGATAGATGTTCAAGAACTGGTGAGGCGGGTCTGTGTGGATTCCCGGCAAGCAAGGCCCGGCGATCTATTCTTTGCCTTAAAGGGGCAGAAGACCGATGGCCACTTATTTATTACCGATGCGCTCAAGAGGGGAGCGGTCGGCGTGGTCGTTCAGGAGAGGCAGGGTCTAAAGAATCAGATTCTGGTCAGTGATACACTATATGCCTTGGGCGAACTTGCCCGCTGTTACCGCCAGAAGTTTTTGACCAGGGTCATAGGAATCACCGGGACCAATGGCAAGACCACGGTCAAGAATCTTATCTGCGCCCTGTTAAAAGAGAAATTTTTAGTCCATGGCAGTGAAAAGAATTATAACTCCCTGGTCGGGCTTCCTTTAAGTATCTTAAAGATGTCGGGTGAAGAGGAGTTTGCCGTCCTGGAGATGGGGACGAGCAGTCCCGGTGAGATAAAGAGACTCTGTGAGATTGCCCAACCGAATATCGGCATTGTTACCACCATCGGTCCGGGGCACATTGAAGGGCTCGGTTCAATAGAGGGTATAAAGAGGGAAAAGTTATCCCTCTTTGATTCGTTGCCAGCGGGTAGTTTTGGGATGGTTGGTGAAGGGATAGATTTGGGTGAGATAAAAGGCAATAGAATTGAGATTCTTCAAATTTCCCTTCGTGATATTGAAGAGGTAGCCTTGGGTGAAGAGGGATCAAATTTTGTTTATAAAAGAGAGCGTTTCTTTACACCCCTTCTGGGAATGGGCAATGTCTATAACTGCCTCTTTGCAATTGCCTTTGCCACAAAGATAGGTATAGATATTGAGTCTCAAAAGAGGGCAATTTTGAGATTAAGACCGGAATGGGGGAGAATGGAGCCAATCAGGAGAAACGGAATCTTAATTATCAACGATAGTTATAATGCCAATCCCTTATCAATGAAATTGGCAATTGATTTTGTTGCCCGGCTTCCCCGAAGGAAGATTTTAGTCCTTGGTGATATGCGCGAACTTGGCCGTGATTCTGAATCTTACCACAGAGAGATTGGTGAATATGCTCGGCCGAGGTGTGACCTGCTTTTAAGCCTGGGTGAAGAGTCAATACTCTATCGGGGCAGGCACTTTAAGGAAGGGCAAAGATTGATCAGATTCTTACTGGAAAATTTAAAGGGTAAAGAGGTGGTCTTATTCAAGGCGTCAAGGGCACTTGAATTTGAGCGATTGGTCAATATCTTTTTGAAATTTCTCTAAAAGGGGATAATTATGCTCTATCTTTTCCTTTATCCATTAAAGGATCTCTTCGGTCCTCTCCGTCTCTTTGGCTATATCACATTCCGGAGTGCATATGCAGTTGTTGTGGCAATTTTGGTTGTCCTCTTCTTGGGGAATCGTTTTATAAATTTCTTAAAGAAGAAGGCAATTACCCAAAAGATTCGTGCGGAAGTTCCCCAGCGGCATAAGATAAAAGAGAATACCCCTACGATGGGGGGGTTTTTAATCCTCATTGCCCTCCTTTTTGCAGTATTACTCTTTGCCGACCTGACCAATCCCAATATTATTATCCTAATCATTGCTACAATTTGGTTTGGGGCACTGGGGGTCTATGATGACTATATAAAGATCTTTAAGGGAAGGCCGAGGGGATTATCAATTAAAGAGAAGTTATTCTTTCAGGTGCTCTTTGGTCTGGGATTGGGACTTTATCTCTATCTCTTTGGTCCCGAAGGCTACCAGACTAAGACCAACTTTTTATTTATAAAGAATTTTATTGTTGACTTTAGATTCTTTTATCCATTGTTTGTGATTCTTGTGGTCATCGGCACCTCAAACGGTGTAAACCTCTCGGATGGTCTTGATGGACTGGCAATCGGCCTCATTGGCATCAGTGCGGCGGCGTATACCGTCCTCTCCTATGTCTCTGGACATCTGGTGCTCAGTGATTATCTTGACATCATCTTTTTAAGGAATGCGGGTGAGGTAACCGTCTTCTGTTCCGCCCTCGTTGGTGCCAGTCTGGGATTTTTGTGGTTCAATTCCTATCCGGCCTCTCTCTTTATGGGCGATACCGGTTCTTTGAGTCTGGGGGCAATAATTGGCACAGTTGCCATCTTAATTAAACATGAACTCCTCCTTTTGCTTATCGGTATGGTCTTTGTCATTGAGGTTGTCTCAGTAATAATTCAGGTGGTCTATTTCCGACGCACCGGCGGTAAGAGATTCTTCCTTATGGCCCCCCTACACCACCATTTTGAACTGAAGGGTATGGCTGAGCCAAAGATTGTCGTCCGCTTCTGGATTTTAGGGATTATCTTTTTGATGGTTGCCCTGTCAACATTGAAGATAAGATGAAGATATTACTCCTCGGTCTGGGAAGGGCAAACCTGAAGGTTGCCGAATATCTCATCAACCATAAAGAAGAGGTCTATCTCTATGAGGAGAATAGAGAATCCCTCCTGCCATCAGCACAGGAGATTATAAAAAGTGGAAAGATAAGGGACTACGTTGATATTACCTATGACTTAGCAATCGCCTCCCCGGGTTTTCCACCCAATAAGCGGATAATAGAAGAACTAAAAGGCAAAGATATCCCCATCATTGATGAAATTGAATGGACATTCCTAACCCTCAATCTCCCAAAGGAGAAGGTCATCGCCATCACCGGAACGAATGGTAAGAGCACAACCACCGCCCTTATAAGTAATATCCTCAATACCGCCGGATTAAAGAATTTTCTCGGTGGCAACATTGCACCGGGAAGGCCATTTTCCTATGCCCTCTTTGAAGAGGAGATGGAATACTATGTCCTTGAGGTCTCTTCATTCCAATTGACAAGGGTTATAAGCTTCTGCCCCCATATTGCGGTTTTGACAAACATCGGCCGGGACCATCTTGACTGGCACCGGGATATTTCAGAATATATAGCCGCAAAAAAGAGGATATTTATAAATCAGTCATCAGAGGACTATGGGGTGCTCAATATTGATGATACAGCTACAAAAGAGATAAGAAAGGATATCCCCTCAACGGTAATATATTTTGGTGAGGAGGCCCGGGATGGTGTCTGGTTAAATGACTTCTTCCATTTTCAGAAGGGGAGGATATTTAAAAAAGGAGACCTGCCTCTGTTGGGGAGGCACAATGAGTCAAATATTATGGCTTCAATATGCGTGGCTAAGCTCCTGGGGATTGATAATAATAGTATTGAGAAGGGGATAAGGACATTTTCCGGACTTCCCCATCGCCTTGAAGTGATAGGAGAGATAGACGGCATATTATACATCAATAATTCAATGTGCACAAATGAGGCCTCCGCAATTGCCTCATTCAAGGCGATAAAAGGGGAGAAGGTAGTAATTTTGGGAGGAAGGAAGAAGGGGGATGGGGGAGAGGCATATCTTGACCTCCTGGTCAGGGAGGCAAAGGGCTGTGTGCTTTTGGGTGAGAATGCCTCTGAGATTGCACGCTACTTTGCGAAAAAGGATTACCACCGATATAAAATTGCTGATAGGATGGAGGAGGCAGTCTTATGCGCAAGGCAGTTTGCCAGGCAGGGTGATGTTATAATCTTAAATCCGGGCTTTGCTTCATTCGGCCTTTTCCGTGATTTTCAGGAGAGGGGGGAGGCATTTAAAGATGCAGTCCGGCGTTGACCGCGCGCTTGCGCTGGTAATTTTGCTCCTTCTCATCTTAGGTTCGGTCTTTGTCTTCTCTTCAAGTTACTATTTTGCCCTGAGGCGCGGTGAAGATACCACCTATTATCTCTTCGGCCATCTCAAGAGGGTTGCGATTGGCCTTTGTTTCTTCTTGCTTGGTTTCTTCCTGCCTTACGAAAGGATTAAAAGATTTTTGTTTCCCGCATACATCTTTATGATTCTCTTGCTCGTCTTCACCCTCATCTTCGGCCGTGCCACCTATGGTGCCAAAAGGAGTATTCCCTTTGCTACATTTGGTCTTCAGATTTCTGAATTTGTTCGGGTCTGGATTGTCTTTTTTCTTGCCCACCTCTTTGCCACTCATCCGGAGGCAGCAAAGAGACCAGGGAGTCTTCTCTTTGCCGTCCTCTTTCCCCTCTCTTTAATTACTCTCGTGGCGGTTCAGCCATCAATTTCAGTGGCTGTGATCTCCTTTTTTGCATTGGTTATAATGTTAATCTATGGTGAGATAAAGATTAAATTTCTAACCCCGGTAATCGTTACCGGTCTCCTCCTTTTCCTTTTGGCATTCTTCTTCTTTCCCCATATTCGTGAAAGGTTTATGGGTTTCCTGAACCAGCCCGGTTATCAGGTTCAGCAGTCGCTCATTGCAATCGGCTCCGGCGGTCTCTTTGGCCGCGGTCCCGGGGCAGGGCTACAGAAGTTTTTATTTCTACCCCGAATCCATAATGATTTCATATTTGCCCACATTGCCGAGGAGACAGGTTTTATTGGCTGTGCCGTAATATTCATTCTTTACTGGGAGGTCTATTTAAGGGGTATTACCATTGCCAATGGGATAGGGGAAGAATATCCGCGGCTGGTTGTTCAGGGCTTAAATGGAATAATATTTATAATATTTTTAATCCATGTCGGAGTGAGTCTTGGCCTCCTTCCTGCCACTGGGATTCCCTTGCCGTTTGTCTCCTATGGTGGCTGGGCATTGTGTGCCAATCTATTTTCTATCGGGATGATTCTGCAGATTTCAAAAAGGGGTTAAAAAGATGCCCGGCGCTTACAGGAAGAAGATAATAATCTCTGGCATCGGAACCGGCGGCCATTGCTTCCCTGCCTTGGTTGTAGCAAGGGAGTTATTACATCGTAATTTTGATGTAGTATTTCTGGTAAGAAAAGGGTTTCTTGAAGATGAGATTACAAGGAATTACGGGCTCAAGACCTTCTTCATAAATCCCCGTCCCTTTAGTGGCAAGTCAATCCTGTTTAAGTTTTATGCGCTTGTGGCATTTTTCAAGAGTCTTTTCAGACTCTTACCGATTATAAAAGATAAGATTGGGTTTTCCTTTGGCGGGTTCGGCTCTCTACCCCTTACGGTTGCCTGCTTAATGAAGAATCGGCCTTTCTATCTCTTTGAGCCAAATCGTGTCCCCGGTCGGTCAACGCGGGTGGTTGCTAACTTTGCCCGGAGGGTATTTTTGGGTATGCCGCTTATGACCGGGATGCGTGGTCATCTCACAATTACCGGCATTCCAATCCGCGAGGAGTTTAAAGGGATTGATGAAGATGTTGAAGAGGAGAATAGAATTCTCTTCCTTGGCGGCAGTCAAGGGGCAAGGAGTTTGAACCGGTGGGCAATCTCTCTAACTAAAGTTTTACCTAAAGAATATAAGATTGTAATTATCAGCGGCCAGAGGGACTACCAGTGGGTTTTGGCAAATAAGGATGAAAGGACAACGGTGATTCCATTTACCAGTGTGCCCTGGAATGAAATAAAAAGAGCAGGTGTTGTAGTATCAAGGGCGGGGGCAGTGGCGGGATATGAACTTCTGGCATTAAAGAAGAAGGTTATCTTTATCCCCTTCCCCTATGCTACCGATAACCATCAATACTACAATGCCCAGTATTTTACGAAGATAGGACAGGCCACAGTCCTGACGGAAGAGGGAATAACGGAAGGGATTCTTGCCGAGAAGATTATAGAGATGCAAGAATATTCTTTTGCTAAGCAAGGAGAGGGAATTATCCTTGATGCCGAAAAGAGGATATGTGATATTATTGAGGCAGAGATAAATACCGGGGCGAATAAATATTTTGGGAGGTAAATATAATAAAGAGAATTTTGGGCAGAACAAGACGGATCCATTTTGTCGGAATTGGCGGGATTGGGATGAGTGGTCTGGCTGTCATCTTCCATAATCTCAAGTTTAATATCACTGGTTCAGACATCAATCGCTCCGCAATTACTAAAAGACTTGAAAAATCCGGGGTTGAGGTCCATTACAGTCATAAAATCCAGAATGTCCGCGGTGCTGATGTGGTAGTCTATTCTACCGCAATTAAAGAGGACAATCCAGAGATTACCGAGGCAAGGAGGCTGGGGATTCCGGTTATTCATCGGAGCGAACTCCTGGCCGAACTTACCAAGATGATGAATTCAATCTGTATCTCAGGGACCCATGGCAAGACCACCACCACCTCCCTCATTGGCGAGGTCCTCCAGAAGGCGGGGCTGTCCCCAACCACAGTAATCGGAGGGATTGTAAAAGGGAAGGGCCAGGCGAGGCTGGGTAAGGGGGAATACCTTGTCTGTGAGGCCGATGAGTCGGATAAGTCATTTTTGAGATTGTTGCCAAGTTATGCGGTGATAACAAACATTGAACCCGAACATCTTGAATACTACAAAAATATTGAGGAGATAAAAGAGAAGTTTATATGCTTTGCAAATTGTGTGCCATTCTGGGGCTGTGTATTTTTGGGAACGGATTCGGTGGCAAACTTAGAAATCAAAAAGGACCTCACAAGAAAGGTAGTCTTATATGGATTAAATGAGTATGCCCAGTTGAGGGCGGTGGATTTGAGTTATACACCAACCGGTTCGCGGTTTAATGTCCTTTATAAACAGAAACCAATTGGCAGGTTTGAACTTGGGATTTTAGGTAAACATAATATTGGCAATAGTCTTGCCGCAATTGGCGTGGGACTGGAACTTGGTATATCAGTGGAAAAGATCAGGAAGGCATTGAGAGAATTCCGGGGTGTCCAGCGGCGCTTAGAATTTTGCGGGGAGGTAAGGGATATAAAGATCTATAGTGACTATGGGCACCATCCCACCGAGATTGCAATAACCTTACAGACATTGCGGGAATACTTTCCCGACCGAAGAATTATCGCTATCTTTCAGCCCCATCGCTATACCCGAACCTATTATCTATTTGACCAGTTTGCATCTGCCTTTATATATGCAGATGTGGTAATTGTAACCGAAATCTATCCCGCCCACGAAATTCCGATTCCCGGTATCACCGGTATGGCACTTGCCAGGAGGATAGGAAAGGAACAGAAGGAGGTCTACTTCCTTTCGGACTTTGCTGGAATTGGCAGGTTTATGAAGAAGATAGTAAGGGGGGGTGACCTGATTGTCGTTCAGGGGGCAGGGGATATAAATAGGATTATCCCGAGATTGATAAAGGTCTTAAGATGAAGAATATATTTAAGGGAATAGAGGGGATCAGGGTTTTGACCGATGAGCCGATTAGAAGGCATACCTCATTCAGGATCGGAGGCAAGGTTGACTACTTAATAGATGTCTATAGCCAGAAGGGGCTTTTAGCGGTGATGGAATTGGTAAAAAAGAGGTGCCTTAAATATTTTGTGCTCGGCGCCGGGACAAATGTCCTCTTTGCTGATGATGGATTTCGGGGGGTAGTAATTAGACTGAAAGGGGAATTTAAAAGAATTGAAAATAAGAATTGCCTGTTCATTGCCGGGGCCGGGGTTCTTCTTGAAGAGCTATTAGAGAGGGCAATGAAACTTGGCTATGGCGGGGCGGAATTTCTAACGGGGATTCCAGGAACATTGGGCGGTGCAATCAGGGGAAATGCCGGGGCATTTGGGAGGTCTATCTCAGAGATTACAAAGGGGATATATATTCTTGATAAGAAATTGGAGATAAGATACCTAAATAGAGAAGAGCTGGGCTTTGGCTATCGTGAGTGCCGGCTCAGGGGAGGGGCAATAATTCTCTACGGGGAATTGAAACTCTTAAAAAGGAAGCCCGGGGAGATAAAAGAGAGGATGGAAGGATATCTGAGGGTCAGGCGGGAAAGGCAGCCAGTTGGATATTCTGCCGGCTCCTTTTTTAAAAACCCTTTACCCCAGAAGGCGGGTCTGTTGATTGATGAATGTGGCTTAAAGGGGATGAGGGTCGGAGATGCAATGGTGAGTGAAAAACATGCCAATTTTATCCTGAACTTAGGCCGGGCGAAGGCACAGGATGTGTTGAGACTCGTCAGGACCATTCAAAGGGTAGTGAGGAAGGAGAAGGGGATAGAACTGAAACCTGAGGTGAAGATAGTATGTTAAATAAGTTTCGGATTGGAAAGATGGTCTTCATCCTTCTTTTCGTTGGTTGCAATCTTTTTAAGAAAAAAGAAAGTTATCTCCTCCTTTCTGAGGTTATTCCCGGGGCAGATATCATCTCGGAGACGGAGTGTATTATTGAATACCGGGGTAATATATTCATTCTTGGCCCCGGTGATTTCAGGAAGAAGAGGGATTTGATTTATGAGTTGGACCTGGTCAATATACCGGGTCCGGTAGAGATTGACCTGCGCTACCGGCGCCAGGTCATTATAAGAAAGAGATGAGGAGGCGTATATGGCGAAAAAAGAGAGAATTGTGGGGGTAGATTTGGGGACGACGAAGGTCGCGGTGGTTATCGGTGAGGTTGAGGATGGTGATTTGAAGATTGTTGGTGTTGGTTCAGCCCCTTCCTATGGGCTAAAGAGGGGGGTAATTGTTAACCTGGAAAAGGCGATAAATTCAATTAAGAGGGCGGTGGATGAGGCATCAAGGATGGCAGGAATAAGGGTGGACTCCTGTTTTGCCGGAATTTCGGGCTCACATATTGAGAGTATGAATGCCCGGGCAATGATTGCGACATCAAGGACCGGCGGGGTAATTACAAAGAGGGACATAGACCGGGTTATTGAACAGGCAAGGGCAGTTGCCCTCCCCTTGGATAGGGAGATCATCCATGCAATACCCATAGAATATATCGTGGACAATGAAAGGGGGATTAAGGACCCGATTGGGATGAGGGGAGTAAAACTGGAGGCGGAGGTCCATCTCGTCACGGCGGCAATTAGTTCGGCACAGAACATCTATACTGCCCTGCACCGTGCGGGTCTAAAGGTGAAAGACCTTGTCCTCCAGCCGCTTGCCTCCAGTTATGCAGTGCTACAACCGGATGAGATGGACTTAGGGGTCTGCCTGCTTGATATTGGGGGTGGGACTACCGACCTGGCGATATTCTATGACGGTGCAATCCGTTATTCCCATGTCATTCCCTTGGGAGGTGAGTATATCACCAATGATATTGCGATTGGGATAAGGACCCCCCATGCCCAGGCTGAGAATATAAAGAAGAAACTTGCCAGTCTGATAATGAGTCCGGAGGAGAAGAGGGAGGAGATAAAGGTTCCCGGAATTGGTGGCCGTGAAGACCGTATGATAACAAAAGAGACACTCTATAACATCATCAGCCCCAGGGTGGAGGAGATTCTACTCATTGCCAACCAGGAGATGAAAAAGAGCGGCTTTAGCGATGTCCTGGGGGCAGGGGTTGTCATTACCGGTGGAACCGCAAGGTTCAATGGTCTTGACCGCTTTGCGGAAGAGGTCTTCAACCTTCCGGTTAAGATTGGAATCCCCAGAAAACTCGGTGGTCTCACCGATATCATCCTTGACCCGGTTTATGCGACCGGTGTGGGGTTGGTGCTATACGGATACGAAAAGAAGAATGTCTCTTTGCTACAGAAGAGAAAGGGTGTAAGTATCTTTGAAGCAATAAAGAAGAGGTTTGAAGATTTTTTGAATAGATACTTTTGAAAGGAGGAATTTATGTTGGGATTGGTTCAAGAACCGAGATTCTGTGCCCGTATCAAACTTGTCGGGATTGGGGGTGCTGGTTGTAATACAGTAAACTTTGCCCAATCCTATGGAATTGAAGGGGTTGAGATGATTGCCATAAATACCGACCTTCAACATTTACAGTATTGTATTGCCAGTGAGAGGATTCAGATAGGTGCCAGTCTAACCGGCGGTCTGGGTGCGGGGGGGGACCCGGAGATCGGAAGAAAGGCAGCCGAGGAATCAAGGGAGGAGATAAAGAATGTAGTAAAGGATGCGGATATGGTCTTCATCGCCTGTGGCGAAGGGGGTGGAACGGGAACCGGTGCCTCACCGATTGTTGCCGAGGAGGCGAAGAATGCGGGAGCACTGGTGGTTGCGGTAGTAACAAAACCCTGGTTGCATGAAGGACCGAGAAAGATGGCGATTGCCCAGCGGGGGATTGAGGAGTTGAGTAATATCGTTGATACCCTCATCTGCATACCTAATGAAAGGCTCATCAGTGCGCTTCCTCAGGAATCCAATGTGGTTGATTCCCTGAAGGCTGGAAATACAGTGCTCTTTTATGCCATAAAGGGAATTGCCGAACTCGTTACCAAACCGGGGCTTATCAATCTTGACTTTGCCGATATTCGGGCCGTGATGACCGAAAAGGGAAAGGCAATTATGGGTATGGGGATAAGCGAAGGTGAGAATCGGGCAATCCAGGCGGCCCAGACCGCGATGAACTCACCCCTCCTTGACGATATGTCCATTAAAGGTGCAAGGGGTGTTCTCATCAACATCAGCGGCTTCGATCTGAAGATGAAGGAGGTTCAGGATGCGGCATCATTGATTCTAAAAGAGATTGGCAATGAAGATGTGAATACCAAGGTGGGATTGGTGATTGATGAAACCCTTGAGAATAAGGTAAAGGTGATGGTTGTGGCAACCGGAATTACAGAGACATATCAGGATGTAAAGGCGAATCTCCTCAGGGGCAATGAAAACCTTGAATTTCCGACATTCAAGCGCCGGGAGATAAAAAAAGAGACAAAAGAGAAGGTATACAATGTCAATGACCTGGAAGTTCCGACCTTCTTAAGGAGACAGATAGACTAAAGTTAGAAAAGGGGCGAAAGTTAATATAAGGATTATCAACTATGGATAAAGAGCGTAATTTACTATTAAAGAAGAGGATTGGTGTCCTTTATGGGGGTTGGTCAAGTGAGAGGGCAATCTCTATCAATTCCGGGAGGTGTGTGGCGGAATCACTGAAGAGGCAGGGGTTTTTAATAAAAGAGATTGATGTTGATAGGAATTTTATAAAGAGGTTAAGGGGTATTGATGTTGCCTTTATTGCCCTTCATGGAAAATTCGGCGAGGATGGCACGGTCCAGGCGATATTAGAATTTTTGGGGATTCCCTACACCGGTTCCGGGATTATTGGCTCGGCAATTGGGATGGATAAGGTCATATCAAAATCTATATTCAGCGGTAAGAATATTCCGACCCCGGACTACTATTATGAAAAAGAGATTGATCCTGATAAGATTATAGAAAAACTTGGCCTGCCGGTGGTAATTAAACCCAGGGCTGAGGGTTCAAGTGTCGGTCTTAAGATTGTTGAGACGAAAGGGGATTTGATAAAGGGCATCAATTCTCTAAAAAAGAGATTTCCCGATTTATTTTTTGAAAAGTATATACCTGGAATTATGGCGACCTGTGGCATTCTCAATGAAGTTCCCTTACCGGTTCTGGAGATCGTGCCAAAGAAGAGAAGGTTCTATGACTATAAATCTAAATATACCAGGGGGATGACCGAATATATTATTCCGGCAAGGCTTCCTGAGGAGCAATATAAAAAGACACAGAGTCTGGCATTGGCGGCACATCAGGCAATCGGTGCCTATGGGTTTTCCCGGGTTGACTTTGTCTTTGACCTTGAACATAACCCCTATGTCCTTGAGGTAAATACCATTCCCGGATTACTGACCGAGTCAAACCTTCCCCTTGAGGCGAGGGCGATTGGACTGAGCTATGATGAGTTAATCTTTGAGATGCTCAAGACTGCCCTGGTGAGGATGAAGGGGCAACTTTAATGGAGGTTGCTGAAAAAGTCTATTAGAGCAACCTGTCATGCTGAATTTATTTCAGCATCTCTTGAGATTCCGAAACAA
>CBFGJQ010000034.1:0-5962 GCA_965649095.1 Caldifarciminota bacterium
GTCTCCACGAGGGCATCCTTAGAATAGATTTCAAAGAGGAAGCCATTTCCTGAACAATCCTGGGGGTTGAATTGGAAGACTGTATCAGCGAGGCCACCTGTCTTATAGACAATGGGAACTGTTCCATATCTCAAACTTATCATCTGTCCGAGGCCACAGGGTTCATATCTTGAGGGCATCAGGAAAAAGTCACTTCCTGCATAAATCCGATGCGCCAAGATTTCGTCAAATTTGATATTTACAGACACCCGGTTGGGGTGTGATTTTTCAAATGTCTTTAACTTCTGTCCGTATTTCTCATCACCAAATCCCAAAAATATGAAATTGTAATTCAGGGTAATGATATCATCAAGAACCTTAATTAGAATATCAAAACCCTTCTGGCCGGCAAGCCGGGAGACCATTCCTAATAAGGGCCTCTTATGGTCAAAAAGGTATTCGGTTGTTATACCTAATTTATTTGCCTGTTTGCCCTTAAAGTCTCTGTAGGATTGGTAAATTAGATTGTCTCTTTCTGGATTCCAGACTTCATAATCAATGCCGTTTAAGATGCCCAGGAGTTTATCCTTCTTTTTTCTTAAAACACCATCAAGACCGAAGCCATATTCGGGAGTTTGAATCTCTTTGGCATAGGTGGGGGAGACGGTTGTGACAGCGTCGCTATATAAGATTCCTGCCTTGAGGAGATTTATTTCGCCGTAGTATTCAATCCCTTCCGGGGTGAAGTATTCAGGTTCTATACCTAAGATATTGAACTTTTCGGAAGCGAACCGCCCCTGATAACCAAGATTGTGAATGGTGAAGACAGTCTTTGTTTTTAAACCCGCCCGTTTGATATAAAGGGGTAATAATCCGGTCTGCCAGTCATGACAATGGACAATATCAGGGTTTAAAATTTCGATCAATTGGAGAACGCCCTTGCAGAAGAGGGCAAAGCGTTCGCAGTTGTCAGGATAGTCGCCGGATGGTGTGCCATAAAGTCCCACCCGTTCAAAGAATGGCGGATAGTCAATAAAGTATGCATTATCTCTTTTGAAAATTTTTATCAATTTTTTTCCGGAGATATCTATTTCGGCCTCTGTTATTTCATTACCATCAATTCCTGGATATTTAGGTAATATGATATCTGTCTCAATGCCGAGGTTTTGTAGATATTTTGGTAATGTCCCAACAACATCTGCAAGCCCACCGGTCTTGGCATAGGGAACTGCCTCGGAGGCAACAAGGGCAATTTTCATAAGACTTTTAAATCACATTCTTTAGATATGCAGCAGACTCCTCCGGGGAAGTGGGATTAATGTAAAAGCCTGTGCCCCATTCAAAACCGGCAATCCTGGTGAGGACGGGTATAATTTCAATATGATAGTGATAGAATTCTATTCCCTTTAAAGTAATGGGGGTTGTATGGATAACAAAGTTGTAAGGCGGTATATTCAGTGCCTTCTTCAATCTTATTAGACAGTCCTTCAATATATTTGCAAGGTCATACAATTCATTATCCCGGGTATCTTCAAAATTAGAAATATGGGTGCGCGGTATTATCCAGATTTCAAAGGGAAATCTCGGGGCAAAAGGGCATATTGCGATGAATGTATTATTTTCATTAACAAGCCTCTTGGTGGTCCTGGTCTCCTGGGCAATGATGTCACAGAAGATGCAGCGGTCGCGATATTCAAAATATCTCTTTGCTCCATCCATCTCCTCAATGACCCTTTTTGGAATAACCGGGGTTGCGATCAACTGAGAATGGCTATGTTCTAAGGAAGCGCCCGCAACAACGCCAAAATTTTTGAAAATCATTACATAGCGCAGTCTTGGGTCCCTTTTCAGGTCAAGGGTCCTCTGCTTATAGGTTAAGATAAGATTGTAGAATTGTTCAGCATTAAGGTCGGCAAGGTCAAGTTGGTGGTCGGGTGTTTCAATAATTACCTCATGGGCGCCAACCCCATTCATCCTGTCATAGATTCCTTCCCCCCTGCGATTCAGGTCACCCTCAATGCGGAGGGCGGGAAATTTGTTGGGTATGACCCTTAAACTCCAACCCGGAGAATTTGGTGTTGAATTTTCGCGCACGGCATAGATTTCCGGTGGGGTTGCGCTCTCATTCCCGGGACAGAAGGGGCACTCCTGGGGAGTGATGTGCTTCTCCTCAGGAGCAAATTTAAAGTCCTTCGGCCTCTTTGCCCTTTCCGTGGAGATGATGACCCAGCGCCCGACAACCGGATCCTTTCTCAGTTCCGGCATTATTCTATTTTCCGGTCAATTGGTGATTCGGGCACTTTTTCCGGGACAGCCTCGGGCTCTACCTTCTCCTCTGGTTTTTCCTCGGGGAGCATTATCTTGATATCCGCCTCCTGTTTTATTTTGGCCAGAAATTCATCTGCCACCTTTCTCTGCTTTTCCCTTTTCAGGTTCATCTCAATCGCCTGTTTGGTTTCATCAAACGGGCGATATGTTGCCGGTGTATGCTCGGTGACGGTGATGATTGTCCAGTTTGAGTCACCAACAAGGAAGACCGGACTCAACTCATTGACCTTCAGTCTGAATGCCACATCTTCAAACTCCTTTGGTCTGATTCCCCGCCTTAAAAGTCCTACCTCACCATTCCTTGCCTTTGTCCCAGCAATGGAATATTCCTTTACCAGGGAATCAAATCTTGCAAAATCGGTAATCTTAACCTTTTTAGGAAAGATGGGCAGGAAACAGGGTCTCTTTCCATAAAATTTTACCAGTTCCTCTCTAATTTTCATCGCCTCTTCCCTGGATTTAACCACAATCTCTTTTGCGCGCACTGTCTCCGGAATCTTCATATCCTCTTTATGTTCCTGGTAGTATTTTTTAACCTCTGTAGAATCAACCGTGACGGTTTCAATTACTATTCTGGTATATAATGCCTGTTCAAGTGCCCTCTTCTTTGCCTCTTGAAATTTTGAGATATACCCATCATTCAAAAAATATTTATTCTTTTCCGCCCATTCCAATTTCAAATCTTCTTCTATCATCGTATTCAATAATTTCTCAAACTCCTCGCGAATGGCTAAATTTACCTGTCCAAATCTTGGCTGGGTTTTGTTCATCTTTTCTACTTCACCAATAGTGACTATCCTTCCATTTACTCTGGCAACCGTCCTCTCTTTTGGTGTGGAGAGCGAGTCATAGGCCAAACTGTCTTTATAAATTTCTATCTTCGCCCTCTCCTTCAGGGCCTTTATAAACTCATTTTCAATCTTTTGGGTCTTTTCACTCTGGGCGGCCGCCTCCACCTGTGTCTTTACCTCTTCATAAGTCCGGTAGCGCTCGGGTTTATGTTCAGTGACAATAAATATTCCAAATTTATTATCAAATTTCACAATCTCGGTGAGGGTATTTAACTTTGCCTTGAAGAGCACCTCTTCTACCTCTTTAGGTTTGGTACCGCGATAGACAATCCCCATATTGCCACCGGACGATTTTGTGGGTGCGGTTGAGTATAACTTTGCCAGTGTGTCAAAACTGTTTATATCCTTCTTTAATGAATCAGAGACGAACTTTGCCAGACTGTCCGATTCAAGGATTATCTCTTTTCCCTTTATCTCCTCATTCAGTTTATAATTTGTCTTATTTTTTGTATAATAGGCACGCATCTCTTTCTCAGTTGGTTTTGCGCGGGCAACAACATCTGTGGCGCGGACCTCATCTAAAAGTCCGGTTCGCCGATGCTGGTTTATTGCCTCTTTATAGACATCCATTTCGTAAACTTTGTATTTTAAGGCATTTGTATACAAAAGTCTCTCTAAGATCATCTGGTCAAGGACAGAACGTTCGTCTCTTTTCCCAAACGGTGATGCCTTTGCTATTCTATCATCCAGTTCAAGCCTGGTTATATTATATCCATCAATGGTTGCAACTGTATCCTGATAATTCTTCTTGAAACACCGTTCAACCCCCGTCAAGGCAAAAGAGTCAAGTGGCGATTTTCTATAGCGGGTTGCTACAATCTCATACTGTTTGGCAGCGTTTAGGTAGTCTTCTTTCATTTCTAAGACCAGACCCAGTCTATAATGCACCCGACCATCCTTTTGGGGATACTCTTTTATTATATCCCGATATATCGCTTCAGCCTTATCATAATCAGATAATTTGTCAAAATACAGGTCTCCGAGCTCAATCTTCCATTCATAGGTTTTTGCCTTTGCTGCCATCTCCTCACAATAGTTCTTTGCTGCCTCATAATTCTCTTCCATTAAGAGGTTTATATAATCCTGGGGCACGCTCCATATAATTAAGGCAAGGGTCAAAGCCATTTAGCCTCCTTTCCGGCAGATATTATATTCAAAAAATGAAAAAAGTCAATACCAGGTCTATCAATGGGGGGAGTGGGGTCAGGGAAGAGATGGTTGACTTTTTTTTCTTTTTTAATATATTTATTGGGGAGGTTTTATGGCAAGATATAAGATTGCCTGGTTACCCGGTGATGGCATTGGTAAGGACGTCCTTGAAGCAGCGAGGATTGTTCTTGATAAATTGAATTTGGATGCGGAATATATTTCGGGAGATATCGGGTGGGAATTCTGGTGCAAAGAAGGAGATCCGCTTCCGCCGCGGACGATAGAGTTATTAAAAAATGTGGATGCAGCAATGTTCGGAGCAATCACCTCCAAGCCCACAAAACAGGCTGAGGAAGAATTGATTCCAGAATTGAAAGGGAGGGGTCTGGTCTATCGTTCCCCAATTGTCCGTATGCGACAACTATTTGACCTTTATATCTGTTTAAGACCCTGCAAGGCATACCCGGGTAATCCCCTCAATTATAAAGAGGGGATTGATATCGTTGTCTTCAGGGAGAATACCGAAGATTTATATTCCGGGGTTGAATTTTATCCGGTGCCTGAAGAATTATCAAAATTATTAGCAACTATTTCTAAAAATTTTGAGCCATTTGATAATTTAAATTCTAAGGAATTAGCAATTTCCTGCAAAATCAATACCTACCGGGGGTCACAGAAGATTATTCGTGCTGCATTTGAATATGCAAGGAGCCATAACCGGAAAAAGGTGACGGTAATTCATAAGGCGAATGTTGTAAGGGCAAGCGATGGCTTATTTTTGGAAACCGCCCGGGAGGTTGCTAAAGAATTTCCTGAAATTCAAATGGATGATGCAAATGTAGATGCGATAATGATGTGGCTATTGAAAAATCCCCACAATTATGATGTTCTTGTTGCACCCAATCTCTATGGCGATGTCGTTTCAGATCTATGCGCCCAGATGGTTGGTGGCCTGGGATTTGGCTGCTCAGGAAATATTGGCGAAAAACTTGCGGTATTTGAGCCCACCCACGGTTCAGCACCGAAGTATGCAGGTATGTATAAGGTAAACCCGATTGCAACAATCCTTGCGGCAAAGATGATGATTGAATGGCTGGGAGAGAAAGGACTCGCAAATAGACTTGAGAATGCAGTTGCCGAGGTGATTAAAGAAGGCAGGGTGAAGACCTATGATATGGGTGGTAATGCCACAACATTAGATATGGCAAAGGCAATTGCAGAGAAATTATGACGATAATTGAGAAGATATTCGCCTGTGCCTCAGGGAAAAAGGTAAAGCCCGATGAATACATCTGGGCGAATGTAGATTTTGTGGCGATGCGTGATTTTGGCGGTCCAAATGTGGTCCAGGAATTTAAAGAAAATTTTGGCGATGCGAAGGTCTTTGATAACAATAAGGTCGCGATCACCTTTGACCTCCATATACCACCAAGGGATGAGAAGGTAGCAAAGAATCAAAAGATTTTAAGGGATTTTGCCAAAGAACAAGGGATAAGGCTATTTGATGTAAATACCGGTATTGGACAGCACATCCTCCTTGAAAATGGCTTGGTGAAGCCGGGTATGATTGTGGTAGGAACCGATAGCCACATGAACCTCCTGGGTGCAATTGGTTGTGCTGGTTTTGGAGTGGGCACAACCGATATTGCGGGTGC
>CBFGJQ010000035.1:0-5882 GCA_965649095.1 Caldifarciminota bacterium
AAGGACAAGATACATCAGGGATGGACATTATGTCAATGGATGGTGCCGAGCCGATTAGGAAAAGTTTATTTCGGGGGGTTTCAGGGGAACTCCCCTGATGTATCTTGTTTATTTATTCAATCTTTATATGCAGTTCCCTTAGTTGCCCCGGTTCCACCACATCCGGTATATTTTCTAAAAGCCCCTGTGCCTGGGTCGTCTTGGGGAAGGCAATGACATCCCTGATTGATTTGACACCCGCAAGGAGCATCACAATCCTCTCAATGCCAGGTGCAATCCCGCCATGGGGCGGTGCGCCATAGTCCAATGCCTCTAGTAGTAAACCAAATTTCCTTGCGGCGGTCTCTTTATCAACACCGAGAATCTCAAATATCCTTTCTTGCATCTCTCGGTTATGATTTCTAATACTCCCTGAGGCTATCTCATTTCCATTAAGAACGAGGTCATACTGCCTCCCCCTGACCTTTAAAGGCTCGGTGTCGAGAAATTTTATATCCTCAGGTTTGGGCTGGGTAAAGGGATGGTGGCAGGGGTTTATCTTACCAGTCTTTTCATCCATCTCAAAGAGTGGGAAGTCATAGAGCCAGAGAAAATGGAACCCCTTACCCCTCAAATTTAGTCTCTCACCTAATTCATTTCTCAACTCACCCAGAAAGGAATAGACCTCCCTCCCGCCAGCAGTCAATATCAAAAGATTCCCATCTTCAAGCCCGATTTTGTTAACGATATTCCTGTCAATATATTTTGAAAGGGTGCCACTAACTCCTTCTTCCTGCCTTATCCAGTAAATTCCACCCAACCCTCTTTTCTTCGCTTCCTCATTGAAGCCATCAAGAGTCTTTCTTGAAATTGATTTTGCTGGTTGAACTTTTATACCGCAAATCTTTTCTTTCTCTGAAAATGGGGGGAAGTTGACTTTTTTGAAGATCTCCGTGAAGTCATTGATTTCCATTCCAAAACTTATATCAGGTTTGTCTGTTCCATATTTGGTGATAGCCTCTTCAAAGGTAAATCTCGGAAAAGGGGTCTTCAATTCTTGATTTAAAACCTTTTTAAAGATATATTGGAACAATCCTTCAATTAGGACATAAATATCTTCTTCATTTACAAATGACATCTCAAGGTCTAATTGGGTGAATTCAGGTTGACGGTCATGCCTTGGGTCTTCATCACGCAGACACCGTGCTATTTGATAATACCTTTCAAAACCCGCAACCATCAATAACTGTTTATACATCTGGGGAGACTGGGCAAGGGCATAGAACCTTCCCGGGTATAATCTTGATGGCACAAGATAGTCCCGGGCACCCTCGGGCATACTCCTTGTTAGAATCGGGGTCTCAATCTCAATGAAATCCTTGCTATTCAAATATTCCCGAATTGCGGATACTACCCTATGTCGGAAAATAATAAGTCTTTGCATCGTCTGCCTTCTTAAGTCCAAATACCGATATTTCAGCCTCAGCTCCTCACTTGCCTTCACCTCTTCCTCCACCACGAATGGCGGCACCTTGGACTTGGCAAGGATAAGTAGGTTCTCAACGGCAAGTTCAACCTCACCCGTGGGAATTCCTAAATTCCTCTGATTTTCCGGACGCCCTTGAATTATACCATCAGCGGTAATGCAGTCCTGGAGATTCAATTTCAAGCCATCGGGAGTCTTTTTCGGGTCAATTACAAGTTGTAGGATTCCGCTCCGGTCCTTCAGGTCAACAAAGACCAAACCACCTAAATTTCTAATCCTTTGAACCCATCCATATACCGTGATCTTTTGGTCTAGGTAGGTTCTGTCTATCTGAGAGAGGAAAAGCCCTTTAATTTTGCCCTTCCCTTTTTACCGAATTTCTCTCTTCTCTTTCACCCTCAATAACAATCCGGGAGAGGTCGGCAAACTTAAGAAATAACTCGTTGATAAAATTGACCAGCGCGAGACGGTTTTTCTGCAGTTGTCTATCCTCGCACATCACCAATACATCATCAAAAAACTTATCTATCTCCTTACGCATTCCCAGAAGGAGCTTTAAAACTTCTCCATATCTCTTTCCCAGAAAGAGTGGCTCAAGCCTCTTTTGCACTGCACAACCCTGCTTGTAGAGCTCTTCTTCCGCCGGTATTTTAAATAGAGAGGGCTCAGGGTGAGCTACCCCCTTTATACCCTTTAAGATATTCCTCACCCGCTTTTGACCTATGACAAGCTGGACAAACTCCGGTTTACCCCGCATACCCTTCAATGCCTCACAGCGTAATCTTGCATCATAGACATTGCCACTGGTATTAGCGAGGACTGCATCTATCTCATCGTATCTGAATCCCTTATCCTCAAGGTACCTTGCCAGCCTCTCTTTAAAGAAATCATAAATAATTCCTTTATTATCAAGATCAATCTTGAATAGTTTCAGGTGTCGATCAATAAGTGAGAATAGGTTAAGGTCAAATTGAAAAGAGTCAATGAGATTTATAACCCCGTAGCCATTCCGCCTGACCGCCAATGGGTCATAAGAACCACTCGGTCTCTGACCGCTTAAAAATGCGCCAAGCACATTATCTAACTTATCAATAATTGAAAGAACCGCTGCCTCTTTTGTCAGGGGTAGTTTATCATCGGCTGATATGGGCAGGTAATGTTCTTTTATTATCAGCGCCACTGACTCTGGTTCACCATTTGCCTTTGCATAGTAATAACCCATTATCCCCTGTAATGAGGTAAACTCCTTCTCCCGCACCATCTGCGAGAGCAGATCGGCCTTACAGAGTCGTGCTGCCCGGCGTAGAGACTTAAGGTCCAGATACTCAAAATCGCTGAAGTAATCGCAGGCCTTCTCCAACCTCATTGCCTTCTCATATACGGTTCCAAGATTCTCTAACCACACCATCCCCCTGGTCTGTTCTAACATCTCCTCAAGATTGGACCTTAAATCATTCTCGTAATAGAATAGTGCATCCTGGAGTCTTGCCTTCAAGACCCTTGTATAACCTGCCGCGACATTCTTTCCTGCCCTTTTACGGCCATTAAAGATACAGATAAACCTATTCGTTCCCTTAATCCAGATAAGATTTCCCAATGCCTTGAGGGTCATCTTTAAAACCTCTTGCGGCAGTTTCAAAAAATCTGGATCAAACTCACCACTTACCGCCTCCGGGTATTCTACTGTGCAGTTTATCTCCTCAAGCATTACCTCATCATAGACCGGTTCAGCCTTCAATGACCTTGCGCTGCGATCGATCTTTTGCCGAATAAGTTTCAACCGTTCATTCGGGTCGCAGACGACACCACCATGCCTTAAGGCATTTAGATACTCCCTCGGTTTTTCAAGGCGAATGGGATTAAAGGAGTGGTGAAAGTTGGGCATTGAATAGCGCTCTGCCACAATCCCTGCATACTTAAATCTTAAGGGTCTTCGGTCAAGCAATGCCACTATCCACCTTATTGGTCTGGGGAACCTTATTCCGGTTTCATTCCAGACCATTGTCTTTGGAAACTCAAGGGACTGTATTATCCTGGGAATCTCAGAATAGAGAATATCCTCGGTATCCCGGCCGGGTAGTTCCAAAGTTCCGACGATATATTCACCCTTTTCAGTCTTTGCAACCTTAACATCACTCAGTTTTAGATTATGTGAATTCAGAAAACCCTGTAGCATCGGTGTGGGTCTATTCTCTTTATCAAAGGCAAACTTCTTTGGCGGACCCTTAATCTCCACCACCCGGGGGTTTTGTCTCCTCGCCACCCCCAGTATCAAGACGCCCATCCGGCGTGGTGTGTAAATCTTCCTTATTGAACGATAAAAAATCCTCTCATTTTTGAAAAGATTCTCTACTTTTGTATACAGCTCCTCTGCGGATTTAATAAGAAGATGCGGAGGAAATTCCTCAAAGCCAATTTCTAAAAGGAAATCAATCATTTTGAAGAGTGTTTTTCTAAGTAGAGTCTTGCCGCCTGAGAGGCGAGTGCCCTTACCCGGTTAATCATCTTTGCCCTTTCTGAGATACTTATTGCCCCCCTTGCCTCAAGGAGATTGAAGATATGAGAGCACTTGATTGTATAGTCATAACCAGGATAGGCAAGACCCTTCTTAAAGAGGTTAACTGCCTCATTCTCAAATTTATTGAAGATAACCTGTAGCATATCTGTATCTGCATCCTCAAAGTTGTATCTTGAAAACTCCTCTTCATTCTCCCGATAGACATCCCCCCAGGTCAACTCTTCATTCCATTTTAAATCAAAGATTGAAGAGACACCCTGCAGAGTCATACAGAGGCGCTCAAGACCGTATGTTATCTCAACTGGAATAACCTTTAAATCAATACCACCGGCCTGCTGGAAATAGGTAAACTGGGTTATTTCAAGACCATCAAGCCAGACCTCCCAGCCAATTCCCCAGGCACCAAGGGTTGGAGACTCCCAGTCATCCTCAACAAACCGAATTTCGTGTTCCCTTAACTTAAACCCCATACTTTCAAGGGACTCAAGGAAAATCTGCTGGATATTGTTAGGGACCGGTTTCATAATTACCTGAAATTGATAATACTGCTGGACCCGATTAGGATTCTGTGCATACCTTCCATCCCTGGGCCTTTTGCATATCTCCAGATACCCAACATTCCAGGGCTTTTCGTCAAGAATTCTAAAGAATGTTGCCGGATTGAAGGTGCCGGCCCCGACCTCAGAGTTATATGGTTCAAAGATCAGACAACCCTTAGACTGCCAGAATTTTTTAAGATGGATAATAAAGTTCTCAAATGTCATTAACTTCTTCACATTCATAAACCTAAATCCTCACTTATCTCCTGCATTCCGGTCAAACAGATTTTTATAAACTCTTCAAGCTCTAAACCAACATTCTTACACGCTGCAATCTGCTCCCGGTTTGCCCCGGCAGCAAATCTCTTCTCTTTAAATCTTCTCATTACAAAATCGGTATCTACCGCCTTCAAACTCTTTTGTGGGTGCATCAATGCCGAGGCAACAATCAAACCAGTCAGAGGGTCGGTGGCAAAGAGTGCCCAGTCAAGTCTTGAGTTTGGTGGAGAATGTCCGGCATGAACCTTAATTGCATAGATGATTTCCTGATTAAGCCCCTTCTCCTTTAAGAACTCCGCCCCTACCAGCCCGTGTCTTGATGGCTCATTGGCTGTCTCCCCATAGTCAATATCGTGCAACAGACCGGCCAGTCCCCAGACCTCCTCATTTTCACCAAAATGCCGGGCAAGTTTCCTCAGACAGGCCTCAGCAGCCAGACAATGTTTATAAAGATTCTTATTCTTCAACCTTGCTTGGAGGAGGGATAGAGCCTCTTCCCTTGTCATAATAGTATATTATCCATATTTTTTAAAAAAAGTCAACAGTCCGGTTTAAATCAAAAACAGTCTTACCGAAATTCAAACGGATAATAATCCCCCTTTTTTCAAGGGAAGAGGATGCAAATCTCCCTTTTATAAAAGGGGCTACCGGGGAATTTCAGGATTTTCAGGGGTAGCCCCCTGAGGTATCCTGATCTAAAACGGACTGTTGACAGGTTGAGTTTTTTAGATAGAATATAGATACTTCATATATCAAGGGGGTAATGAATGAAAGAAAAGGTGGAAATGGTGCTGGCTGAAATAAGACCAAACCTGCAAAGGGATGGTGGTGATGTAGAACTTGTAGATGTTACTGAGGATGGTATTGTTAAGTTAAGACTTACCGGTGCCTGTGGTGGATGCCCGATGAGTATGTTTACATTAAAGATGGCGATTGAAAATAGGTTGAAAGAGGCAATACCTGAGGTAAAGGCAGTAGAGCAGGTCTTCTGAATTGGTTAAATCGTTGTATAGGAATTTGAAAAATTCCTATACAATATAATGAAATTTTTCATTATAGGAAAAAAATGGACAAGATACAT
>CBFGJQ010000036.1:0-5814 GCA_965649095.1 Caldifarciminota bacterium
TGCGATAAGCGGTAATTTCCAATATGAACAATTTGCAGAACTCACCCGAAATAGATTTGGGGGATATAAATTGAACACCAATCCGCGACGGAGGCCGGATAAATTTATTCCCGATAATGCTATTCAGACAAGAAGTGATATCTCTCAGGTCCATTTTGCCCTGGCGATACCGACAGTGGAATATGCATCCCCTATCCGTCACCATCTAATTTTATTAAATACAATTATGGGGGGTGGTATGTCTTCAAGGCTCTTCCAGCGATTAAGAGAAAAAGAAGGGCTGGTCTATGATGTCCATTCTTTCCTGGACCTTTATTGTGATTGTGGAATATTTGGTTTCTATTTTAACTGCGATAAAAAAAATATAATAAGGGTCCTTCAATGTGTCAAAAGCATCTTTGGCGAAATCAACCAGAAGGGGTTTGATAAAGAGGAGATTGAGATTGCCAAGACCTATGTTACGGGAAATCTCTTATTGGGTCTTGAAAACTCCACAAATCGTATGCTCCGTCTGGGCAGGGAATCCTCTTATCTCGGAAAGATAACCACTGTAACTGAAACGGTTGATAAAATCAAAAATATTACCGATGGCGAGTTGATTAATCTTATTAGTCCGTATTTCAATCTTTCCCATTATTCAATTGCGGCGGTTGGCCCGCTTGGAGAAGGTGAGTTAAATAGATTTTTAGATATCGTCAAAGGGTAGTAATTTTATGAAGGTAGTATTGATCGCACCGGCCGTAGTTGATGAGAAGAGAAGGGGGATGCAGGGCCGGGCATTCCAACTGCCACCCTTTTCGCTCGCCGCGGTTGCCGCAGTTACGCCGCCCGATGTCCAATTGGAGATAGTTGATGAGGCGATTGAGCCGATCAATTATGATTGTGAGGCCGACCTGGTTGGCATTACAGTCCTCACCCGATTTGCGCCCCATGCCTATGAGATTGCGGATAGATTTCGCCACCGGGGTGTTAGGGTGGTCTTGGGCGGTCTGCATCCTTCCGCCTTACCTGAGGAGGCAATTTTACATGCGGATAGTGTAGTAATCGGTGAGGCGGAAGGAGTCTGGGAAAGACTGATAGAGGATTTCAAGAAGAATGAATTGAAGAGATTTTATAAGGGTGATGACTTTGTTGATATGAAAAAGGTGCAAATACCACGCCGCGATCTGTTCAAAAAGGAGAGATATCTATTCACCAATCTCGTCCAGACAACCCGGGGCTGCCCCTTCAATTGTAATTTTTGTAGTGTGACAAAATTTTTTGGCGGGCGTTTTAGAACGCGTCCCGTAGAATGCGTAATAAAAGAGATTCGCAGCCTTAAAACGAAATTTATTGGATTCTCTGACGATAATATCTTCGGAAATCGCATTTATGCACGCAAATTATTTAATGCCTTAAAATACGAAGGTATTATCTGGATGGCACAGTCTTCAATAAATATTGCTGACGACCCGGAATTACTGCATCTTGCCGCCCGAAGTGGTTGTAAGGGACTATTTGTTGGCCTTGAATCTGCAGATGCGGAATCACTGGCTCAGATGCATAAAGGCTTTCAAAGGCCTCAGGAGTTTAAAGATAGTATCGCGAGGTTGCACGATGTGGGAATTGGGATTCTGGGTGCATTTGTATTGGGAAATGATAACGAAGATACATCAATATTTCAAAAGACCTTAGAGTTTGCTAAGAAGATAAAACTTGACCTCGCCCAGTTTTCAATCCTTACTCCTTACCCCGGGACATTCCTTTTTAATAGATTGATAAAAGAAAATAGAATCTTTAATTTTGATTGGTCAAAGTATGATGCGGGAAATGCAGTTTTCAGACCCTTAAAAATGACCGCCGAGAGATTAAAAGAGGAGGTTGATAAACTCTGGCGGGAATTTTACCGTTTTGACGAGATACTATTCCGATTGATTACCCTGGGAAAGAGGCTGCCCACTCAGGTTTTACCGCTCCTCCTTTTAAACCTGAGTTTCAAAAAGGAGATCGCCGCTACCCAGGGGCTTTAAGAATTTTTAGAAGTTTCAAATACCCCCAATGAAAATCAAGGTTAGACCCGAGGATTTTGTTGTTGAAGAGATTTTAAGTATTTCACCATCACAAAGTGGTGAATATACACTTTTGAAACTCCAGAAGCAATTCTGGAATACACTGGATGTTATTGATTTTGTAGCAAAGAAGATGAAGGTTTCCAAAGGGCGATTTTCCCGGGCTGGCTTGAAAGATAGATATTCATTATCAATTCAGTATCTTTCTTTCCGGGGAGATTTCAGGGATAAAATTGAAGAGAAGAATTTTAAGATTATTCCGCTCGGGAAGACTCCTGTTCCTTTGTCTTGTGATTTATTAAAGGGAAATAGATTCTCAATTACAATCCGCAGCCTCACTGGGAGTGAGATTGAGAAGATATACAAAAATTATCCCCAGATTATTAAAGAAGGATTCCCTAACTATTTTGATGAACAGAGGTTCGGTTCGGCCCGGCACGGGCAGGGTTTTTTTGCCCGATTATTGATGCTTGGGCACTACCGAGGAGCGCTTAAACTTCTCATCTGCCATCCATTCAGGGAGGATAGTCCCGCGTTAAAACGATTTAAGAATTTTTGTCGGGAAAATTGGGGGAAATGGAAATCTGCCTTCACTCTCGCACCCAATCAATTTAAGGGGGCGATTGCCTACCTTTCCCAGAGGCCGAATGATTTTAAGGGGGCAATAAAAAGATTGGATAAGGAGTTACTCAATCTGTATCTTGTTGCATATCAGTCGTATATCTTTAATCAGCTTTTAGGTTTAATTATCAAAGAATATGGAGTGAGGACCTATGAAGTTCCTTATTCTATGGGAAATTTTGTCTTCTACGCAGGGCTGCATAACAAAGAATTCATTGAAAAACTATCCATTCCCGTCCTGAACGAAAAGGTCGTAGTGAAGGGCGATATGAAAGAGAAGATAGAAAGGATTCTTTCTGAGGAAGGGGTAAAACTAAAGGATTTTAGTTTATCAAGGATGCGCTTCCGGGGCGTTAGATTCAAATCCTTTCTCCGTAAGGCAATTGTTTTCCCTGTGGATTTTTCAATAGGAAGACCACAGGAGGATGAAATATATAGAAACAGACAGAAGATGAGCCTAAATTTTATACTGAATCCCGGTTCCTATGCAACACTTTTAATTAAGCGACTCTTGTTATAGGGAAGACGAAATGCCGCTGGCTATCATATTTCTGGCTGGATTCATCTCTTTGATTTTTGAAATCACCTGGGCAAAGATATTCGCCCTTACCTTTGGTTCAACCGTAGATGCAAATGCATTGGTAATCGCTGCCTTTATGCTTGGTTTCGGACTTGGTGCCCTTTACCTTGGTCGCCGAACGGATTCTTCTCAGAATCCGATAAGACTTTTATCGCTTACCCTGCTGGGGATGGGCGGTGGTGCTTCTTTAATGCTCCTTCTCTCTCTGATTTTGACACCTTTTTACAAATGGGCGGTTCGGTCATTAGGTCAAACTACCCATATCTTAATCTTTCTCCTTGCCTTTATCTTTATGCTCATACCAACATTTCTGGCGGGTGGTATATTTCCCATAGTGGCAAGAGTTTATATTAAAGAATCTGATAAGATCGGAAGGGGTCTGGGCAGATTATATGCCCTCAATACCTTGGGTGGCAGCCTTGGTGCCGGGCTGAGTGGTTATCTTTTAATCCGTATTTTTGGGTTGCGGGCAACCCAAATGCTTTCTATCTTTATTCTTCTTTTCTGCGGAATACTACTGCTTTTCAAGGGCAAGAGGACACTTAATGAATCAATAGCCCAAAAAGGAGAGCACATCTTTCCTTCCGGAGTGAAAAGTGAAATATATAAATCCCTGCCCATCCTTGCCGGGTTAACCGGATTTATTGCCCTTGGCTATGAGGTCTTATGCTTAAGGGCACTTTCAATCTTTCTTGCCAATGCCACCTACACATTTACTACTATTTTAATTATTTACTTATGTGGCATCTTTTTGGGGAGTCATTTTTTTTACAAAAAAATTGTTGGGAAAAATTTAATAAACATACTTCTTATTATTCAATTGGCGCTTCTCTTTTATGTCTTAATTATAACATTATTCTTGAACGACCTGCCTCAAATCTTATTTTCCTTTAGAGACCTTATGGAATCCGGTCTCTTGAGAATCTTTTTACCTCCTTTTATTCTCGCCTTTATATTGGTCTTCCCCCCGACATTTCTGACGGGAATTTCCTTCCCTTTGCTCTGCACACTTTATACCAACATTAAAAAGATTGGAAGCGGAACGGGGGTGATATATTTTACAAATACAGTTGGCGGTATGCTGGGTTCTTTAATTACCGGCTTTATTCTATTGCCTCTAATAGGTGTGATAAGGGGTATTATTGTGTTTGTATTACTCAATTTTGCACTTGCCCTTTATTTAATCATAATTTCAAAAGAAAAAAGATTCCTATTTTTAGGCCTTGCCACAACTTTGATTGTGCTCGGATTATCAATATCCGGCTTTAAGAGAAACCTTATACTACCACCTTCTATCTTTCGGACACCGACCCGTTCTGACCGTATTTTATACTACAAAGAAACAAAGGATGGAACAGTGGTGGTGAGTGAAGATGAGTTTACCAAAATAAGAGCCTGTTATATAAATAACAGTGCAGTCATTGGGACTGCATACGATGCAATTAAGGTGGTAAGGATGCTCGGTCATCTGCCATTCCTGTTTAATCCCGATGCGCAGGAGGTACTGGTCATTGGCTTTGGGGTAGGAGTTACCACCTCAGCCATTCTCCAACATAATATCAGGGCGATTGATTGTGTAGAGATCTGCCCGGGGGTCAGGGAGGCAGCAAGATACTTTACAAACTTTAATAATTATTCCTTTAATAATCCAAAAGTAAGATTCATCCCCGCTGATGGCAGAAACTTTCTTCTATTGACCGATAAGAAATACGACATCATCTCCTGCGACCCAACGCACCCGGGCCTGGGTAGCGGAAATCTCTATACAAAAGAGTATTTTTTGCTCTGCAAAAATCATCTAAATGATAAGGGAGTTTTATCTCAATACCTTCCCTTGCATAGACTATCACTTTATGAATTCAAATCTTTAATTAAGACCTTTGTTGAGGTCTTTCCCCATACTACAATCTGGCTCGGACATTCCCACGGTATCTTGATCGGCAGTAATAAAAGACCTTTGATAGACTTTAAGGTATTGGAATCCATACCTGATATATTATTAGAAGACCCATATCTCCTTTCGGTCTCTTTAATACTTGATAGCGAAATGTCCAAAGAATTCAGTGTTGATGGAACGGTGAATATCGATGACCGCCCGTTCTTAGAGTTCTTTACACCCGCAAGCCTTTCTCAAAGAAATTGGGAGGATAACATAAAGGCACTCCTTGCCCATCGTATTGAACCGGAAAGGGTAATAAATAACATAGCAAATTTAGATAAACTAAGGGAATATTTGGCAGGGCAGAGGTATTTCATTGAAGGTCTAATTCATCAGAATCGTGGTGAAAGGGGTAATATGATTGAGGAGTTCAAGAAGGCGCTAAGGGTCAATCCCCAAAATGAAGAGATAAAATTATTTTTAAAAATGGAATCCCGATGAACCATTGGGTTTTCTCTATCCTTTTACCGATTTTTTCTCTGTCGCCAGAATTTGGTATTATCAAGGGATTTGTTTCCGATGCGGAAAATGGCGAAAGACTCAATTATGCGGATGTTATCTTGAAGAATACAACTTTTGGCACCTGTACCGATGAAAAAGGTTATTACTACATCTCCCGGATTCCT
>CBFGJQ010000037.1:0-5783 GCA_965649095.1 Caldifarciminota bacterium
TCACCCTCCCCTCTCCCTTGAAAAGGGAGAGGATACACTTGAGGGTTCCATTAGAATTTTTGAAATTCCTATTACCTTCAAATAACCTTTGCTAATACATCAACAAATCTATCCATCTCCTCTTTCGTCCGCTTTTCAGTGACGGCAATTAAAAGATGATTTTCTAAATTCTTATCCTGCACGGGGCGGAAGTCACTATCTCCAAATATTGAAAGTGGCACCCCAGCAAAGATTTTATATTCCAATAGTCTGTCCACGACCTCCTGGGCAGAGATGGGTGTCTCCACAACGAATTCCTTAAAAAACTCCCTATTGGATAATGGTTTAATTCCCGTCAATTCTTTTAAGCGGTTATACAGATAATGGCTTTTTGATAGGCACAAATTCCCAACATCAATAATCCCCTGTTTACCCAGTGTGCATAAATAGATTAAAGAACTTAAGGCACAGAGCGCCTCATTTGTGCAGATATTGGAGGTTGCCTTCTCCCGCCGGATGTGTTGCTCACGCGTCTGGAGTGTTAAGACAAAGCCCCGTTTACCCTCCGCATCTACAGTTTCACCAACAATTCTGCCCGGCATATATCGGACATATTCCATCTTTGTTGTAAAGATTCCAAGAAGGGGTCCACCAAATCCTTCCGGAATTCCAAGGGACTGCCCCTCACCAACCGCAATATCCGCATTATATTCACCTGGTGGCATAATAATCCCAAGGGAAATCGGGTCAATCACCGAAATGAATAATGTTCCCCTTTTATGTGCCAGCTCAGAGATATCAGGCATCATCTCAAGGTTTCCAAAAAAGTTCGGATGCTGAACTATGATACAACTCGTCTTATCATCTATCATATTTTTCAATGCACCAAGGTCTAATATTCCATCTTTTGCAGGACAAGCGATGACCTCTATGCCATACTCCTTAGTATAGGTTGCTACAATCTTCTGATACCAGGGATGGACGAGTTCTGAAATTATCGCCCTGTTCCTACCATTTATCGCACAGGCCATATGGCAGGCCTCGGCAAGGGCAGAGCCCCCATCATACATTGAGGCATTGGAGACCTCCATCCCTGTGAGTTCACAGATAGCACTCTGATACTCAAATATCGTTTGCAAAGTTCCCTGAGAGACCTCGGCCTGGTATGGGGTATAGGCAGTATAAAATTCACTCCGCGCGATTACGCTATCAACGATTGCCGGGATGTAGTGGTCATAGATTCCAGCCCCGAGGAATGAGACATAATCTTCGGTATTATAATTAACCTCAGCAAGGGATTTCAAAATTTTTCTTAATTCAATCTCTGAGGATTTTGGTGGTAAGCCGAACGGACCATTATATTGTAAATTGGGCGGTATAATCTGGTCAATTAATTCCTGGAAAGAGTTTACGCCTAATCTCTTTAAGATTTTGTCTTCGTCCTGCGGTGTAAGTGGTATATAATGCATCAGTGCCCGGCGATTAAGGAACTATACTGTTCCGCTGTTAAGAGGGTATCATATTCGGATGGCTCATCAAGTCTTATCTTATAAAGCCAGCCTTCATTGTATGGGTCTTTATTTATGATACTCGGGTCTTTGATGACCTTTTCATTGACCTCAATTACCTCCCCACTCAGCGGTGCGTAAAGGTCGCTCACCGCCTTCACCGCCTCAATGGTTCCTACCGCCTCGTTTGCCTTTATCTTTCTCCCTAATTTTGGTGGTTCTACCATTACAATATCTGAGAGCTCTGATTGGGCATAATCGGTGATACCGGTAATTGCAATCTCACCCTCTATCCTTGCCCACTCATGCTCCTTTGTATATCTTATTCCCTCAATTACCTTTGCCATTTAGCCTCCTTTAACTATTGGTTTCATTTATGTGTCCCCTTTTTATAAAAAGGTCCCTTAATTATTTCAACTTCAATTGGCTCTTTTGAGAAAACTTTTAATCTCCTGCCGGGCTCACTATATGACACCCCTACATAGCCCATACCTATTCCCTTCTTTAGTGAGGGTGAAAATGTCCCAGAGGTTACAAATCCAACCTCCTCTTCTCCACCAAAAATCTTCTGGTGCGGCCTGGGTATACCCCTGTCAATTGATTCAAATCCAACTAATCTTCTCTTCAATCCCTCTTCTTTTACCTTTAGCAGTGCCTCCCTGCCAATAAAATCTCCTTTATCAAATTTTACAATCCAACCCAATCCCGCCTCAAGTGGATTTGTTGTCTGGTCAATATCATTCCCATACAGACAGTATCTCATCTCAAACCTTAAGGTATCCCTTGCACCAAGACCAATCGGTTTTATTCCGAATTCCCGCCCTGCCTCAAATATAATATCCCATATCCTCTCCGCATCCCCTCTATCCATATAAACCTCAAATCCATCCTCGCCAGTGTATCCGGTTCTTGAAAGCAAGACATTTACTCCTTTGATTTCAGTCTCAACTGCCCAGTAGTATTTCAATCCGGAAAGATTAAAAGCTACAATCTTCTGCATTACCATCTCAGACTTCGGTCCCTGCACCGCCAGTTGTCCGATTTCATCGCTCAGATTCTTTATCACGACATTAAACCTTTTATTCTGCACAATCCAGGCAAAGTCTTTGTCGGTATTTGCGGCATTCACCACTAACAATATCCGGTCTTTTAGATTATAGACCAGAAGGTCATCCACAATCCCGGCGTCGGGATAGAGCATTGTAGAATATTGAACCTGATTCAACTGAAGTTTTGATACATCATTGGTAGTAATATAATTTGCAAACTCTCTCCGCTCCGGTCCCGTTATCTCAATTTCACCCATATGCGAGACATCAAATACCCCAACCCCGTTCCGCACCGTCTCATGCTCGGGGATGATACCCTCAAATTGCACCGGCATTAAAAAGTTCGCAAACTCAACAATCCTCGCCCCATTCTTCAGGTGCATTTCATAAAAGGGTGTCTTCTTAGCCATTTTCTTAAACTGTTTGGAAGATATCTATTCTTCTTGCCAGGACCGCCTTGCCACGATAATCCGGGAACAGAATGGGTGCCTTCTTGGTAGATTTTATTCCCGCATCCGCAAGCATCTTTTTGTATTTTTTAAGATGTTCAAGGGTTAGTTTACCAAACTGCGGATTTGATTTCAAATATTGAGCAGTAGAAATGCCTGCCCTCCTTCCGAAGACGAGACAATCGAGGGTTGAATTACCCATTAACCTATTCTTGCCGTGGACACCACCGGATACCTCCCCGGCAACCCATAAGCCTTCAATGTTTGTCCTTCCCCAGGGGTCGGTCTCAACACCGCCATTCTGATAGTGTAATGTGGGAAATACAAGCACGGGGTCCTTTCTTATATCAATATCAAATCTTTTATATAGCCGTAACATACCCGGGAATGCCTTTTCAATCGTTCCCGGGCCGTTTTTCACATCAATTAAGGGTGTATCAAGCCATACACCGCGCATGCCCGTGGGGGTTGTAATACCCTTTTCTCTGATATAGCACTCCTTTATAAAGCTTGCTGCCTCAACATCTCTCGGTTCAAGGGGAAATACAAATGCTTCACCATCAATATTTACTGGCTGCGCACCCATTCCCCTTAATTTCTCAGTTAATAATAATCCAATAATCTGCTGGGGATATGCCGCACCCGTAGGATGGTACTGGACCGTATCGGTATCCCGGAGTTTTGCACCGACACGATAGGCAAGGACAATGCCATCAGCAGTTGCCCCATAATGATTGGTTGTAGGAAATCCACGGATATGGAGCCGGCCAAATCCCCCGGTTGCAAGAATTGTTGCCTTCGCCTGCACGATTTTATATTCACCAGTTTCAAGATTATATAAAATTGCACCCGTTACCCGATTACCATCGGTTAAGAACTCAATTACCGGATAGAACTCAAGATAGGGAATGTTCCGGCACCTGAATTCATCCCTCAATACGCGTAATTCCTCAAGCCCTGTATAATCTCTGCAGGCATGCATCCTCAATCTTGAACCACCGCCAAATGCCTTTTCTACAAAACTGCCATCGGGATTCCTGTCAAGCATGGCACCAAGACTGCAGAGCCATTCCATTACAAAGGGGGCATCATTAACCAATGCCTCAACAACCTCTGGTTTGTTTGCGAAATGGCCACCGCCAATGGTGTCAATATAGTGCAAAACTGGTGAGTCATTCTCTCTATCCGCCGCCTGGGTTCCTCCTTCTGCCATCATTGAGTTTGAATCACCATGACGGAGCTTGTTTACCAGCAGAATATTTTCTGCCTTTATACCATTATCATTGGCAAGTAAAGCCGCGGATGTGCCTGCCAAGCCACCACCTATTATCAAAAGGTCAACCCTATAGTCAGGGGTAGAAATTTGAAAGGAGTCGGGTTCAATCAAGGGATTCGCCTCTAACAAATCTACCACCTCATTTGGTGCAAGGTCTCCGGCGTTAGGGCCAAATAAAATCTCTCTCTTTCCACCCGGTGCATAATCAGGATGGCACAATTTCAAAACCTCTTCCCTTTCCGCCATTGACATAGCCTTAGGTGTATAATCCTTTCGCTGCGGTCTTGTTTTATTTACCACATCAATCAATTTCCGCATATACTCAGGATAACCACCAATAAATTTTAATTCTGCCATTTGAATCCTCCTATTCCTTCTCTATATCGCGAGAAGTATAAATCTTTCTTAATTCGTCAATCGGGGCAGTCATCAATTTTTTCAACTCTGATTCATATTTTCCTTCTTTTAATTCTCCCAATCTCTTTTTCAGATGTTCAGGAATTGGCATTCCATACTTTCCGAATAATCTTCTCCCCAATTGAGCATAATTATATTGAGCAAGTTCGGCCGGGCATCTGATTGAGCACAATCCGCATTGAATACAATCAAATGAAATCTCTGCCATCTTTTCAATATCTCCCCTTTTGCCACAGGCAATATATTCCATTACATCAATATCTTGAGGACATGCCTTTGTGCAGGTATTACAACCAAGACATTTTAATATCTCCGGATAGATCTTCAAAAATGCCTCAATACCGGGCCTTAACTGATTTATATCATAATTCGTCCGCTGGGCAGGTGTGAAAGGAATTTGCACAAGATACATTCCCTCTTCAGCCCGGGTCTGGCAGGCGAGGGCAGTCTTTAAGCGATAATCGCCTTCAATTCTGTAAACAGTAGTGCAGGCTCCGCAAAATCCTGCCCGACAACCACAGGAACGGATAAATCTGTATCCCGCAAACTCCATTGCCTGCATTATTGTCAATCCGGCCGGCACACGATATTTCCTGCCCATTATTGAGATACTAATCCAGTGTTTAATATCCTTTTCATCAATTCCAGTAACAACCGACTTATTTGCTTCCGCAATTTCATCCATAATGTTTCTCTTTTCCTCAGCCATTTTTAGACCTCCTTTAAGCGGCACTGATAGACATTATATTTAAAAATGCGCCGATGTCAACTATTGACTTTGAATTAGATTTAAATATAATGAGGCATGAATAATAAATTTCTACTCACCACTTGCTACTTGCTACTCTCTACTCTTACCTTTGCCCAAGAAGGCGTCGGGGTTGGTGCCCCCGGACTTGAAAGACCAATAATCTCTGAGGAATATATTCTGATGCCTGGAGACAGCGTTTTAATAACAATAACCGGCTCAACAAATTATTCTTATACCACCGGCATAACCTATGAAGGTAAGATCACTATTAATATGCCGGTTTCTTCCTTACCAACTGCCCAGGGGATATATGTGCCCCAGTATGATGTTGTGGCAGCGGTCCCAATTTATAAT
>CBFGJQ010000038.1:0-5758 GCA_965649095.1 Caldifarciminota bacterium
CCAATTATATCCAAAAATTCTATCCTGTCAAGTACTTTCTTTTAAGCCCAGCTCTGAAGAATGAACTTTTGTTTTTTTAAACAAATTATATCAGAAAATACTGTTTGATAAAAATTTTATCTCAGGGGTAGACTTCTCCTATGCTATGTGTATAATAACCCATATAGTATTTTTGTGGGGGATACAATTGGAGCACCAAATTGAAGTCAGGAGGTATTAAAGCGAATTTGAATGCGTTTACTAATAAGTCGCCCAAATTCACCCGGTTTAAAAAAGAAATATCTTAATTCTTCTAAAAGCCGCTGGGCAATCTCACGAATACTGCCCAAAGCCTTCCTGATTTCCTTGGTCGGCAGACTGCCCTTCTCAATCAATTGATTGAGAATATGGGCAAAACGACCTTTCCGGGGCACCACCCTCCTTAAAAATAATGATAAAACGCCAATCATGTAGTTCACAAAGCCGCAAAATCTCCTCCGAGACATAAAGACTATCCAAAACCAAACAAATCCGTAACTGCGGATACTTCTTTCCTAAACGCTCAAGCAAGCGATACATCGCCTTCAACTCACAATCCTGAACACTAACCCCAGGCGTAGAATTCTCCACAAACTCAGTCTCAATACTTAAGGCAAAACCATTGGGGGTGACAATCTTCGCCTCTACCACCGGGTGAGAATAAATTAAACGTTTCTTCCCCCGCCTACTCACCTTTACTTTTTTAGTCAAACAATGAGGACAATGCCGAGTCTTAACCCGGATTATTCATATTCTTTTTGGCAAATTCAGTGCAGATGCAGGTCGGTTATGAGGATGCCAATGATGCCCAATATTTGCGTATTGAGCCGGTATTTTTAACAATCACCGGGCGAGGTAGATTAACCCCCTTAGCCGCGCAACGGCGAATGCCTCTCGGTGATTGTTGCATAGTCTGGCTTATGTTTTAGTTTCTAATTTTCGAGCGGATGTGCTTAAAGGGACGGGGTTGGCGCCGGCGACGTATGAATAATGCGGGTTAAGAACATTAGACCGCGGGGGTTTTTCAGGGGATATCCCCCTGAATATCTTGTCAAATAATTGGATATAAATTTTTTTCCTATCTAAGAATAAAAGAAAGTCGGATTGGGGATAATTCTTTAGGTGTGAAAGGGCAGGACAAATTTAGAATTGTTTATGATTGGGCAATAATTTTACTTAATATGACTTGTGGATTTAATTGATTTTTCAAGATGTAAAGGGAATTATTCAACAAAGCAAGAAGCCTTGACCCATTTCAAAAATGGAATATAATCTTAAAAATGGCAGATAAGGAACATAGTAAATTCAGAAAAATTAATCCCCGCCGAATTATTCCTGTCATCATCTTAAACCTTTTTATTACCGCCGCTGAGATTGCCGGAGGTTTAATTGCCAACAGTCTATCACTACTCTCGGACGCCCTCCATAACTTCACCGATGGATTTGCAATTTTAATAAGTTTTCTTGCCCTGCGCCTTGGTCAGCGTAAAAGCACAATTCAAAAGACATTCGGTTTTAAAAGAGCCGAAATACTTGCCGCCCTCTTCAATTCTTCAATTTTGATTATCATAATTTTCTTCCTTCTAAAAGAGGCAATCTCACGCATCTTTTCCCCGCATACCGTAAATAGCAATTTGATGATGACTGTTGCAATAATTGGGCTGATTGCCAATCTGGTTGGAGTTATTCTGTTAAAGAAAGACGCTAACTATAACTTGAATATCAAATCTGCCTATCTCCACCTCCTTGCCGATTCCTTATCTTCCATCACCGTAGTCATCGGAAGTTTTCTCATTAAACTCTTTAAGAGTTATATCATTGACCCGCTCTTGACGCTGATTATAAGTATTTATATTCTACGAGAAAGTTATCTCATTGTGCGTAACACCATAAATATCCTGATGCAATCAACACCCGAGGAAATTGACATAATGGAGATAAAGTGTGCGATTGAAACTATTCCTGAAGTTCACAACCTCCACCATGTCCATATCTGGCAGATGACAGATACCGATATACACTTTGAGGGTCATATTGATATCTGTTCCGATTTACGAACCAGTGAAGTTGCCAGTATTATAAAAATGATTGAGGAGATGCTCGCTGATAAATTTAATATAACCCACACCACAATTCAGGTAGAATTTGGCACCTGCCCTGATAAAGAAGTCATAAAGAAATGTTAGTTAAAGGTGGAAGAACGCGCTGAAGTTTATCCAAATTGTAGCTGCTCAATTAATTGAGCAAAAAATTTTAGCAAAGATGTTAAAATGTCCGATAAATTGGACAACTACCGATGCAAGGGGGAGGGTGCAAATTCCCCTGAATATCCTGGAAATGTGAATAAACTTCGGTTGCGGCGCCGGCTTGACAAATAGATTTTTTAGAGTAAAATCATAAGGAAAGGGCGTAAAATATCCGGGAAAGGCGATAGGAAGAAGGCTTCTGCGCCAGGAATAGTTTTGCTGTATAACGGGGGTTTGCAGGGGGTCTCCCCCTGAATAAAATTCAAACCGATAACGAAATGCAATTAAAACGGATAATAAATCTCCCTTATTCCCCCTTAGTAAAGGGGGATTTCAGAGGTATCGCCTGATGTCTTGGGGTGAATATTCCCGGCGAGGTGTCTGGTCTCAGGGAAACCCTGATGAATCATATGGAGGTAATATGAACTATAGGAATATCATCATAGAAATTGATGGTAAGATTGCGGTCTTGAAGGTGAATAGACCTGAGGTCCTGAATGCGGTTGATATAGAGACGATATTGGAGATTGAATCCGCAATGCAAGAGATGAACTTGAATAAAGATATCCAGGTAATCATCATAACCGGAGAAGGGAAATCCTTCATTTCAGGTTCCGATATATCACGATTGGTAGAGATGGATTCACTCCAGGCGCGCCAATACAGTCAAATCGGACAACGGGTCTTGAATTTGATTGAAAATATGGAAAAGGTGGTGATTGCCGCAATAAATGGCTTTGCCCTTGGCTCTGGCTGTGAAATTGCAATGGCGTGTGATATCAGGATTGCCTCAGAGAGGGCAAAATTGGGGCAACCCGAGGTAAAATTGGGACTTATCCCCGGACATGCCGGAACCCAGCGGCTGGCAAGGCTGGTGGGAATTGGCCGGGCAAAGGAATTGGTCTTTACCGGCGAGATGATTGATGCCCAGGAAGCATACCGAATCGGGCTGGTAAATAAGGTCGTTCCCGCGGTATCTTGCGAAGAATTTATCCGGGAAGGTATGGAAGAGAAGGAGGCAAAGAAGCGGGTTGACCTTGAATCAAATGCCCGACTCATAAATGAGGCAAAAAATCTGGCAAGAAAGATAATTGAAAATGCCGGTCCTAATGCAGTAAAGATTGCCAAGACCGTAATCAATCGCGGCATTGATGCCAATCTCCAGACCGCAAACTCATATGAGACAGAGGCATTTAGCATCCTCTTTTCCACTGAGGAGGCAAAAGAGGGTATGCGGGCATTTTTGGAAAAGAGAAGGCCCCAATGGGCAGGATAGGAGGTTTTAATGAACCTGGATGAGAAACTACAGAATGTATCAGTAATCGGTGCCGCCGGAAAGATGGGGAGCGGCATTTCGGTACTGATTGCCCAGGAGATGCTGAGATTGAAATTTGAAAATCCGGATAAAATATATCGTCTTAATCTTATTGATGTAAGCGAAAAGGGGCTTGATGGGTTGTATAATTATATCCGGGCGCAATTATTGAGAAATGCAGAAAAATCAATTGTATCGCTCCGGGAGGGATATAAAGACCGCGCCGACCTCGTGGAGAATGCCGAGATTATTGATGCCTATGTTAATGATGGGATGAAATTATTGAATTTTGGCACCGACCTCTTTCTAGCAAGAAATAGCCATCTGATATTTGAGGCAATAATTGAGGATGAAAAGGTAAAGATTAAGACTTTTAAGACCCTGAAGAGATTAGTCTCAAAAGAGACATTCTTTCTGACCAATACCTCAAGCATCCCAATCGGTTATCTTGATGAAAAATCTCAACTTGATGGAAGGTTGTTGGGTTACCATTTTTACAATCCCCCGGTTGTCCAGAGACTTGTTGAGGTAATCTCTTCAAAATATACAAAATCGGAGTTGAAGGATATTGGAGATGAGTTGGGTAAACGCCTTCGTAAGACACTCGTTCCGGCAAATGATATTTCCGGTTTTATTGGCAATGGACATTTCATCCGTGATGGACTATTCGCCCTTGATGAGGTCTTGAGGCTGAAGGGAAGATACAAATTACCGGGGGCGATTTATATTATGAACCGAGTGAGCCAGGATTTTCTTTTAAGACCAATGGGAATCTTCCAGTTGATTGACTATGTTGGAATTGAGGTCTTCCAGTGTATTTTAAAGGTAATGAGAACCCACCTCGGGGATAATACCTTAAAACATAAATTGATCGATAAGATGATTAAGAATGGCATAAAGGGCGGTCAGTATCCGGATGGGTCACAGAAAGATGGATTTTTAAAATATGATAAGAATCGTCCGGTGGGGATTTACGACTTAAAAAGGGGTGAATATTTCATAATTACCGATGACTGGAAGAAGAAACTCGATAAGAAGATTGGACCCCTGCCGGAGGGATTTGCACCCTGGAAGGTATTGCTTTCGGACAAAGATAGAGAAGAAAGACTAAAGAGTCACTTCTCCGCATTGCAAAAGATGGATACCCTTGGTGCCGAACTTGCCCTTAACTACTTAAAGAAGACAAAAGAGATTGCCGAAGACCTTGTGAAACAGAAGGTTGCAAACTCGGCCGAAGATGTCAATGCGGTTTTGACCAATGGCTTCTACTGGCTCTATGGACCGATAAACAACTACATCTAAAAAATGCCTAAACACCTGAATACCTAAAGAGATATAGGCTGGTAGTTCATTTACCCTAAATGATTTCTTTTGAGAGCGCTGAAAAAGTGCAAATCGGCGAATGTCGGCAATAATCTTTAGGTATTTATCCATTAGGAGGTCTTATGCCTTTCTTAAGAAAAAAAATCTATGCCTGTGCGGGTTATAATACAGTAGCATTAGGCACAGGTAGGAAGGAATTCCATCCCAAGAAACCAAGGCCAGGGATTGAACATTATATAAAAGAGGCCGGACTTGGGGCAATTGAACAGATCAAAAATCCTGATAAGATTGATGAGGGCGTCATTGGAAATTTTGCTGCCGAGAGATTCTGCCGGCAGGGAAATCTGGGTGGATTTTTCCCTTATGTCCACCCTGCATTCCAGTATAAACCCTGTATCCATGTGGAGGGCGCGTGTGATTCTGGTGGTCTTGCCCTTGTGACCTCCGTAAAGAACATTCTTACTGACCTTGCCGATGTTGTTCTCTGTATTGGCGTAGAAATTCAAAATACAGTAAAGGCGCTATATGGTGCCGATTATCTTGCCGCCGCCGGATGGTATTCTGGTGAAAGGAAAAGGGGGCACGCCTATTTCTTTCCCGATCAGTTTTCGCAGCGGGCGGGCGCCTATATGAAGAAGTTTGGTGAACAAAAGACAAGGGAGGCGATGGCACAGTGGTATGTGAATGCAATAGAAAATGCGAGAAAAAATCCCAAGGCACAGGAGTATCACAATACGAATCCCGATCTGTTCAATACCGCAATGACAAAACCTGACCCAAAGACCTTCTGCGAATTTTTAAATGTCTATGACTGTTCAAAGGTATCTGATGGAGCAAGTGCCCTGATATTCGCTTC
>CBFGJQ010000039.1:0-5738 GCA_965649095.1 Caldifarciminota bacterium
AGATTACCGGTAATCACCCGCCCCCCACCGTAATACAAAACAAGGCCTATGCCGAGTGAACTTATCACTTCAATAAGGGGTCTAAAGAATGACATCAATGTAACCTCTTTAAGATTTGCCGAAAGATATTCTCTATTTATGGCATCAAATTTTTGCTGGCTCTCTTTTTCATTAGCAAAGACCTTTATCACCCGCATTCCCGAGATGTTCTCCTGCAATGTAGCATTCAACCTTGCGAGTTTCTTGCGCACGAGCCGATAAATGTCCCTTGCCTTTATTCTAAAATATGAGGTCAATACTACAACCAGAGGCACGACGATAAATGTCATGAGGGCAAGTCGGAGGTTTATCCAGAGCATAATTATAACAATACCCACAAGTAATAAAATATCCCTTACCAATGTCGTGAAGACACTTGAGAGCGCCTCATTTATTGCCTCCACATCATTCGTTGCGCGGGTAACAAGCCTCCCCACGGGATTATGGTCAAAAAAGGCAAGGTCCAAATCCTGGAGTTTCTGAAAGATTTTCATTCGCAAAGAATGCATAAAGAGCTGTCCGGCATATTGCATCAAATAAAGATGGATAAAATTTACAACTACCCCCAGAAAGATGATAGCGAGAAAAATGATTGCCATTTTAAATACACCACCCAAGTCTTTCTTCCTTATTTTCAATAAATCCAATGGATCTATCCTGTTCAGTTTTTCATAGGGTGCAATTATCAAGCCTTCATACTGCTCAAAGACATCTGGTTTATTATCTATCAAGGATTGGGCATCCTTATCAATTTCATTTTTATATAGATAATAATACCTTTCCTTTGATAGCAGGTTCTCCTTCTGCCATTTATGGACTGTATCCGGCGAGATTTTTGAAAGCTGGGATTGTGTTATGAAATAAACATCCTCTGAAATCTTCGGCAATCTTTTATCATACTCAATATGAAGTTTATATCCCATCTTGGTTATATATCGGTCAATTGTGAATCTCATAATGTTGGGGAAGACAAGTTCAACAAGGGCAGCAATGATCAAAAGAACAAAAGAGATTATTAAATATTTCAAATATGGTCTTAACAACCCGAGCAATCTGCCAATTAGTTTGCGGTCAAAAACCCTGCCCAGGTCTTTTTCATCAATATGGAATTCGTGCATCATTATATCTTCTCCAGTTTCATCTCCAGTTGCTGGGTCCTGTAAATAGTGTAGTATAAACCACGCTGTTTTATGAGTTCCTGGTGGGTACCTTTCTCTACAATCTCGCCATCATCAAGAACGATTATCAAACTTGCTTCTTTTATTGCAAAGAGGCGATGGGAGATTACTATTGTGGTGCGATTTGCCATTTTCGATTTCAGGTTTTTAACAATCTTCTGTTCGGTATGGGCATCAACTGCCGAAAAGGCATCGTCAAGGACTAAAATAGGCCTCTTAAGAATCAATGCCCTTGCCAGGGCAATGCGCTGTTTCTGCCCACCACTCAAGGTTATCCCCCGCTCCCCCACAATCGTTTTAAATCTATTGGGAAATTCTACAATTTCATCGTAGATCTCGGCTATTTTTGCTACATCCTCAACTTCCCTCATACTCGCCTGCTGATTTCCAAAAAGGATATTATCTTTTATTGACTCTGAAAATAAGAATGTATCCTGGGGAACAAAGGCAATATTTTTACGCAATTCATCAATCTTATATTCTCTTATATCAACTCCATTGAGCAATATTGTGCCACTTTGTGGTTCATACAGTCTCAGCAATAAATGAACGAGGCTTGATTTTCCTGAGCCAATCGGTCCGGTGATGCCGATGAAAGAACCTGGGTCTATTACAAGTTCAATGTCCTTCAGGGCCGGCTTCTCTTTCCCTGGATAAGTAAAAATTACATTCTTAAATTCAATCTTTGTTTCAGCATTGGCAATAGATTCATTTCCACTCTTTATACTCGGCATTGTCCTGAATATCCGATTAAGCCTTCCCTGGGATGCAGCCCCACGCTGGAACATATTTATTGCCCTGCCAATCGCCATCATCGGCCAGACCATCATCTGTAAATAGACCATAAATGCAACAAAAGAGCCGACTGAGATAGCGCCGATGATCACATACCTACCGCCCAATCCCAGAACAATCACCTCACCAATACCCGCCAATCCCATTATAATGGGAAAGAATAATGCCAGAATCTTCCATAATTTCATATTCTTATCTACATAATCCCGGCTTACTTTATTGAATTTTTCTATCTCTGCATCTTCCTGCACAAATAACTTTACAACTCTTATCCCTGAAAGATTCTCCCGCACCCTTTCCGTCAGCTCCGAAAATGACGCCTGGACTTTTTCAAACAACCTGTGGATGAAACGTCCAAAATAAGTAGAAAAGAAGGTAATGAATGGAAACGGCAGTAGTGAATAAAAGGTAAGTCGCGGGCTTATCAAAATCATCATCACTAATGAAGCAATGCCCAATGCAAATATGTCAACCAAAATAACCAATCCAAAGCCGATGGACATCCTTATTGCATTTATATCATTCACCGCCTGCGCCATCAAATCACCGGTCTTGTGGGTATCAAAGAAACTTATATCAAGGGTTGTCAGATGGTTGTAAAAATCCTCCCGCAACTCCTTTTCTATCTTTCGTGCGGAACCGATGAGTAAATAACGCCACCAGAACCTGCCAAAAGCAATGCCGATTGCTATCACCATTATTAAAAAGAAATAATGACCGAGCAGATTGGGTGTTGCCTTCGCCTGGACAAGGGCATCTATTGCCAATTTCAAAACCCGCGGAACGAATAATTGTAGAAGGTCAATGATGACAAGGGCAATAATACCGATTAAAATCTGCCAGAAGTATTTTTTGAAATATTTTTTTAGAGCAAATAATTCACGCATAGAAGATATTCAGGGGGACACCCCTGAAAACCCCCGCTATACAGCAAATCTCTTCTCAAGGCAAAAACCTTCTTCATATCGCTTTTCCTGAATATCCTGTGCCTTTTCTTTATTATAAGGAATTTGCAATCAAAATTATCTCCATTTTATTGATTATTATATCCAATTTTCAACTCTCTGCAATACCATTTTTTATAAAATCTTAGGGGAATTTAAAAGCTATGCCAAAATTTCTCCCTGCTTGACATAACTATCTTTTTGATTAAAATATAAATGAAAATGAAATTCAAAGTCAAAAATAATGCCGTCTTTGAAAAACTGGATACCTACCGGATAAAAAAGGGCTTGAAGTCTTCAGTCAAGAGGGCGATAATTATTGATTGCTTTCTGAAACAAAACCGGCATCTCAGTGTGGAGGAACTATATGAGCAACTCAAAATAACATCGCCCGGGATTGGCTACTCCACCGTCTATCGCACCTTAAAACTACTTGCGGATTGCGGAATTGCCTCAATCAGACGCTTTGAGAAGAATAAGACAAGTTATGAGCCGGTTCATAAAAAAGAACACCATGACCATATAATTTGTCTCTCCTGTGGAAAGATAATTGAATTCTGCAATCAGGAGATTGAAAAACTGCAGAAGAGAATTGCCAAAAAGTTTTACTTTAATGTGAAAGACCATAAACTTGAAATCTATGGTCTCTGTCAAAAATGTAGTAAAAAGAGGAGTGGATAATGGCATTAGTTAATCTTACGCAGATGAAATCAAAAGAGAAAGGACGAATTGCTGAAATTGTGGGGGGAAAGGGATTCGTGGCACGACTTGAGGCAATGGGCATTGTTCCGGGTATAGAAGTAGTAAAGGTCAGTGAACAATTTATGCACGGTCCGGTCGTGATTAGAGTTGGAAATACCCAATTAGCGATCGGCTATGGCATGGCAAAGAAGGTTATGGTAGATGTTGAGTACTCAATTAAAAAGATTCTCCTGGTCGGTAATCCGAATGTTGGCAAGAGTGTGATCTTCTCAAGGTTGACCGGGGTCGATGTCATTGCATCAAACTATCCAGGCACAACCGTTGATTATTGCCGTGGTTGCACGGGGCATGGTGAAAGGAAGATTGAGGTAATTGATGTCCCGGGAACATATAGTCTGGAACCAACCACACCGGCGGAAGAGGTTGCAGTTAAGTTGCTCAATAAGGCGATTGAGGAGGGAGAAAGCGTAATTGTCAATGTTGTTGACGCCACAAATCTTGAGAGGAACCTCAATCTCACCCTGCAACTATTAAAAAAGAATATTCCGATCGTCATTGCCTTGAATCTATGGGATGAGGCGAAGCATACCGGAATTGAAATTGATGTAAAGAAACTTGAAGAGATACTCGGGGTAAGGGTTATTCCCACCGTTGCCATTACCGGTGAGGGAATAAAGGAACTTGTAAATAGCCTTGATGAGGCAAAGAAGGGAGAGTATAAATTTGATGACAAGAATAGATGGCACGAGGTCGGTAAGATAATCGCCCAGGTTCAGGTGATAAGGCACCGGCACCATACCCTTGCGGAGAGGCTGGGTGATTTGACCATCCATCCCTGGACCGGTATTCCCATTGCAATAATTACATTATTTCTTGTATTTCAGGTAATAAAGTTCATCGGCGAAAATATAATCAATTATCTCTGCGACCCATTCTTTTATAATCTATATAAGCCGCTGATGCAGGAACTCTCTCAAATCCTGGGAAGCGGTGGGATTATCCACAATGTTATTATTGGAGAACTCATTAACGGCGAGATTGATTTCGGGCAATCCTTTGGGATATTGACAACTGGTTTATATGTAGAATTTGCCCAGGTCCTGCCATATGTTCTTAGTTTCTATTTTGTCTTAAGTTTTCTTGAAGACTCTGGATACCTACCGAGGCTTGCAGTCCTGGTAGACAAACTTCTCCACCTTGTTGGACTGCATGGTATGGCAATAATCCCCCTGCTATTGGGACTGGGGTGTAATGTTCCAGGAACATTAAGCACAAGAATCCTTGAGTCAAAAAGGGAGAGATTCATTGCGGCAACCCTGATGGCAATCTGTGTCCCCTGCATGGCCCTTACCGCAATGATATTTGGACTGGTCGGAAAATTTGGCGCAAGTGGATTATTCCCGGTATTTTTTACCCTCTTTCTGGTCTGGCTTGTGGGTGGAACTTTATTAAAACTTGTCTTTAAGGGCGAAAGCCCGGAAATCTTTACCGAGATACCACCATACCGTTTCCCCCATCCTCCGACACTTTTAAAAAAGGTCGGGATGAGATTAAAATGGTTTATCTTTGAGGCAACTCCCTTTGTCCTGCTTGGAGTCTTTATTGCCAATATCTTATATACCACAGGAATATTTGAGTTGCTTGCCCTTTTCATCGGACCGGTGGTAATCCATCTGTTGGGGCTCCCATCGGATGCTACAATTGCCCTTTTAATCGGTTTTTTGCGAAAGGACATTGCGATAGGGATGCTTGTCCCCCTCAATCTTTCATTAAAACAGTTAGTCATTGCCAGCACGGTCCTTGCTATGTACTTCCCCTGTGTTGCAACATTTGCGGTATTTATTAAAGAACTGGGAATAGTTGATACACTGAAGGCGGGTGGGATAATGCTTGTGGTTGCCTTCAGTGTCGGTGCAATCTTGAATCTGATTTTATGATTCAAGTATTGGAATTTGAAAAATTCCAATACTTGATAATGAAATCTTCATTATGAGAAGAAAAAAACCTGAACATATCATCAGGGGCGAAAGCCCCTGAAACCCCAACCCTCACCCTCCCCTCTCCCTTGAAAAGGGAGAGG
>CBFGJQ010000040.1:0-5737 GCA_965649095.1 Caldifarciminota bacterium
AGGGTAAAGTTCCAGTGAGCACCCCTTTTACCACAAATGACATAAGTGTTGCCTGGGGTGCGGGCAGTTTATCAGAACCAATGACCATCGTCTTGTGCAGGAGCATCAAAACGCCACCCATAAATAATGCCGGAATAATCACCCCGATGAACTCGGCAATCTGCTGATAAAAAGGTGTTGAGCCGACCAGAAATCCGGTCTTTAGATCCTGGGATGCATCACCTGCCATACAGATTGCAATACATACCACACTACCGATAGACATCGCACCAATCATTCCGGACATTCCCCGCCACCCGAATGCAACAAATATTAAACAGGTGATGAGGAGTGTAGCAATCGTCATCCCGGAGACCGGGCTTGATGAACTTCCAACGATTCCGACAATCCTGGACGCGACCGTAACAAAAAAGAAACTGAATACAACAACAATCAACATTCCGATAATGCCAATATGTGTCTGGGGGATGAGTAGCATCAAGATTGCGATGAGAATTGCACCGGCAATGACCACACTCATTGGAATATCCTGCTCAGTTCTTGGTACATCTTTATCCGGCAGGAATTTGAATCCTTTGAACATCTCCACAAATCCGAGTTTGAAACATTTAAACACGATTGGACAGGCACGCAGAAGGCTTATCAGACCACCGATTGCGACTGCACCGGCACCGATGTATCTGATATAATAACTACGAATCTCTGAAGGTGAGAGTAATGCGACAATATTATCCGCAGGTGGAATTGGTAATGTGAGATTTGCGCCAATAAATGCAATCAAAGGGCTTATTACAAGATAACCAAGGATTGCACCGGAAAGCATATAAGATGCAATCTTAGGACCGATGATAAATCCAACACCCAGTAGTGCGGGTGTTAAATCAATGCCAATTTCCATACCCCTCACACCGGTGACAAGATAGGATGCAGTCTCTTTCCATAACTTAACACCACTCATCAAAAATTTGTATATCGCACCGATTCCCACACCCGAAAATACTATCTTTGCCTTTGCCCCACCCTTATCACCCGCTTTAAGAATCTCTGCACAGGCAGTCCCTTCAGGATAGGGAAGGGTCTTATGCTCCTGAACGATTAAATAGCGTCTCAGTGGAATCATAAAGAGAATGCCTAAAAAACCACCCAAAAAGGAGATTAAAATTATAGTCCAGGCATCAGGAAAATAATCCCACATAAAGAATGCCGGGATTGTAAAGATTATGCCTGCAGCAAGGGATTCACCAGAAGAGCCGATGGTCTGGGAGATGTTATTCTCTAATATCGTTCCTTTTTTCAATGCCCCTTTTAAGATTGCCATAGATATCACTGCGGCGGGTATTGATGCCGAGACCGTCATACCGACCTTTAATCCTAAATAGGCATTTGCCAGACCGAAGACAATCGCCAGGATGGAACCGAGCACGACTGCCCTTATTGTAAATTCATCTACCCTCGCTTCAGGTCTTATATAGGATTGAAATCCTGAGCCTGATTTTTGATTATTATTCACAGCAGGAGAAAGAGAGGGTTCATTTTGATTTTTTCTCCGGTATAAGATTCAAAAGGCTCTCTAATGTGTATTCGCTCAAAAGGAATATCGTGGGCTTATCCAATAGTTTCACAAGATAGTTGTAATCCCTCTTATCACCAATCTCCAGTGTAAACTCACCGCCCCTGGTAAAGACCTTTATCCACCTTTTGGCAACGAAGGTTGCGGTGTCAGAAAATCCATTCGCCCTGAGGTTAGAGAGGAGGTTTAGACAATTATCAACCTTTTGCCTCTCAATAACCTCTTCGCCATATAACCAGAGGGTATCCTTCTTTATTATCTCCTTCCCCTCAATCCAGATCTTTTCAATCAGGTCTCTATCAATCCTTAAGATTGTCTTATCGCGCCAGGCATCGGGACTCCGGTCAACAAGGAATTTATTTATCCCCCTTACCAGATAGACCTTCTTGTCATTTACAAAACGGAGATATGAATGTTGATAATCACCGGCATATTTCCCTATGATAAAGGCAGTCTCCCTTTTATTCTTTATAATTAGTTTGATTCCCTTTTCCCCAACTTCAAAGTCATCAAACTTCTCTGCGCGCTGGGAGATAACCTCACCGAGTTGAAGACCCTTTAAGCCATTTATTAAATTGGCAATTAAGCCACTATCGCCCGGATAGTCTATTGGTTTTCTAAGGCGATAACCACCCCCTGAAATCTCAATCTCAGTTGTATCACTCTGCCTCTCTATCCTCAATCCCTTTATCTCCTCTGTTGAAACAATTGACCTTGCCTTTGGTTTCTGCCCTGTTAATATAACAATAGCGAAAAGTATTATGATGACTATAGCCATTGAGATAATTGTCCTGTATTTCATAGGACCTACCTCCTCTTTCTAACCTGCCATCTAACTATTCCAAATATGACAAATATAATGGAGGGTAAGAGGGGGGCAAGCCAGGTAATAAATGTCTTTGTCGCCTTGCCAACCTCCCTTATCGGTCGGTCCGCTACTGCCTTGGAGCGTATTGAGATCAATGCCTCATCCTGGGTAAGCCAATCTAAGATATTCATAAAGAGGGCAATACCCCCACTGCTCAAGAATTGACTGTCAATAAACCTTGATGTTCCAACGAGCACCAACCTCCTATCACCAGCAAGAAAGTTCATCATATTGAATGGTCCCGGCTTATCAAAGGGCAATTGGAAGGGCAAAAATTTTTGCTGGTCTAACGGATTCAAGGACTGGGGGGAAACCCTGAGCCAGGATGCCTTTGAGGTGCGTGCGAGTTCCTCACCACCCGATACCGGACTTGCAAAGGGCAGGACCAGGGCTTCAAAGTCCTTGGTAATTGGATGTGTCTTTGCGAGGTCGGTAATCTTTGGGAAGTAGGGATATGGAATGTAATTCTGCATCACAAACATTCCGTGCTGACTGCGCATCACAAGGACCTCATTATTCCGGTCCATTACCATACCCTGTTCAATATTAAAACCCAATTTGCCCAAAAGCGCATCAAGGTTAGGAAGTTTTAAGGGAAAGGAGAGGAAGAACTCTAAGTTTATGTTGAAGCGGTCAATAAGCAAACCTACCGGCCCTTTATTATCTATGTATTCCTGAAGCTTCTTTGTCTCGGTTGTATCAAAGTCGCTCTTTGGTCCGGCGACTATCATCGCATCGCAGAGGATGGGGAGGGTATCCTTTAGATTGACCTCTTTTATTGTATACCGCTCGCTGAGTTTTGCCCTCAAATTTTCCGCCAGTTCAACCTCGCTGTGATTTGTAGTAAATCCAATAGTCTTTGTCTTCTCCTCAGTGAGTTTTTTAATCCTTGCGGTAATATCATATTCTAAGTTGGATAGATCTTCAACCACGGGAATAACCTCCCTTTTATCCTCAAATAAGAAGAGAAGCCCCATAAATCCCTGCTTTACACCAAGTTCCCCCTGTTTCACCTCAGTAAATTGTAAGGGCATAATCCCGGCGCGCTGGGCATCCATCATCTGCTCCCGGCTTACCGGGTCAATATGCTCAAAGCGAATCTTGCCACCCGATTTCTGGCGATATTCATTGAGTAAATCCGTAACATACTGGGCACGGGTATTATAGGGAAAGGGAAGTCTGCTTGTGATGTATGCCTTGATTACTACATTATCGGGAAGTCCCTTAAGTATCTTTGCTGAGGCAGGAGTAAGGGAATAGATATTGCCCTGGGTAAGGTCAAATCGGAAGAAGATGCGGTTTAAGATGATATTTGCCAAGACCATAATCACCAAGACCAAAATCCACTGGGTCGTCTTGAGGAGGCGCTCCTTTATCCGGGCATAAAAATGGAATGCACCATAAATAAACAGAAGAGAGAAGGAAAGGAAGTAGATAATATCCCTTGAATCAAGGATTCCCCGGGTGATATTGGTTAAGTGGGAGTCAATCCCCAGGTAATTAAACAGGGGCACAAGACCGGTTGGTATAATAAAAAGAACCTTCCCAATGATGAAGAAGAAGAAAGAGATAAAGATACCGAGGACAAATGCAACAATCTGGGTTTGGGCAACTGATGAGGCAAATGTGCCGATACTGGTAAAGAAGAGGGCAAAAAGCAATAAACCAATGAAACTCGCCACCACCACACCCCAGTCAAGATTTCCCAAGAAAGAGGCAATTAAAGGAAAGAGAAGGGTTACTAAAATTCCAATGGCAACCAGGATGAATGCGGAAAGCCATTTCCCCAGTATTACATCCTGGTCCTTTAAGGGCAGGGTGGCAATGACCTCAATCGTCCCCCGGCTCCGCTCTTCAGCAATTAACCGCATACATATACCAGGGATTAAAAGAAGAAACAATATCGGCACCAGGTTAACATACCCCAATATATCAACCTGGCCACCGAGGAATAGGTCCTGGGCAAAGAACCAGCCTGAGATTCCGACAAAGAGGATAAGGATTATATAGGCGATTGGTGAATTGAAATAACTGTTTAACTCTTTTTTAATTATCTTATCCATCATTCTTGCTCCTTTGTTAATTCCCTGAAGATGTCCTCAAGTGATGTGGATTTGCGATGGAGTTCTATAATCTTGTAGTTTTTCTTAACCGCAGTATCAAATAATGACTCCCTTATATCCTTCGTGCTGAGAATCTCATAGTGATAATGTCCTATCTGTTCGGTCTTTCTTTCTATAACCTCTTTAATTCCATCTATCTTTCTTATCTCAGCAACTGGATTTGATTTGGCGAGCAACTCCAGGTCTATCGTCTCTCCACCCTTTGCCATTGTTCTTATTTCAGCCTTGCTCCCATCGGCAATGATCTTCCCCTTGTTGATGATCAAGACCCGTTCACAGGTCGCCTCGGCCTCAGATAGAATATGGGTTGAAAGCATAACCGTCTTCTCTTTCCCAAGTTCTTTAATCAGATTCCGTAACTCCATCACCTGATTCGGGTCAAGTCCTTCGGTTGGTTCGTCAAGGATTAGGATATCTGGATTATGAATCATTGCCTGGGCAACACCCACACGCTGGCGATAACCCCTTGATAGGGTCCCAATCTCTTTGTTTAAGACATCTTTTAAACCACAGACCTCGGCTACTTCCGCCACGCGCCCTTTGAGCGCTTTTATCCTTCTCACCTCACCAATGAATTGGAGGTATTCATTGACCTTCATATCCGGATATAATGGATTATCCTCAGGAAGGTAGCCAATCAATTCCTTTGTCCTTATTGGCTCTTCAGTGACATCAAGTCCATTGATGAGACATCTCCCTTTTGTCGGCAGAAGATAACCGGTTAGCATCCTCATTGTGGTTGTCTTTCCTGCCCCATTTGGCCCTAAGAAGGCAACGACCTCTCCCCGGCCGATATGAAAAGAGATGTCATCAACCGCCTTTGTTTCACCAAATTCCTTGGTTAATCCCAATACCTCAACCATAATACCTCCTCGGACTAAAACATACCCAAGGGGATTTCATCCCCTTTTGGACCGGAATAATCCGGCGCAGAGCGGACCTCCCGGCTGGATTGACCGCACCCTGGCCTACGCCAGGGCATGCTTGTGCGGTTATGACACCACAGGTGGTGTCACTCCAATATCTTAGAAATTTCTCCTTCCCGGTTGAAATCCACTTAGGTTATTTTGGCAAGATACATCAGGGGAGAACCCCCTGAAACAAGTTCAGGACAGGCTCTGAAACCCCCAGCGATGCTCCATCTAAGTTTGTGCACCTTCCCTCGGCGATCGGAAA
>CBFGJQ010000041.1:0-5676 GCA_965649095.1 Caldifarciminota bacterium
CATAGAATTTTTAAGGATTTACCAAGATTTTAACAACAAAGGTTTAACCTATGGTGTAAAAAAGGGGAAAGTTAAGGATTATAAAAATAAAGGCGAGAAGATATTCAGGGCAAACGAAATGAAATTGGGTATCGGCGTATCTCTTAAGAACATTAGACAGCGGGGGTTTTCAGGGGGTATCCCCCTGAATATCTTGACTTACAAAAAAAAGATTATATAATTATTATGATGATAGTCACCCTTTGCCTTCTGGGAATAACTGGCTTTACAATGGTCCTTGACATCCCACTTGAGAATATAGGTTATCAATTTGAAGATTGTGATGGTTTCCAGCGCATCGTCTTACAGAATGGGATACAATATGGCACCCCGGGCAGTCCTGAACTTCCGGCCGTTGTCTATAACTTTGCACTACCCCAGAATCAAAGGATAAAAGGGGTAAGGGTCATTAATCAGGAATGGGTACCAATCCCCGGTAATTTTAATATCTTCCCGGTTCAATTCCCCAGGATAATAGGCCAACCATTAGAATTTACCGAACCGAATTCAACAATTTATAATACCCCAGACTATTATCCGGAGAGTTGCATCCCTTCCTTCAATTCAGGAAACCTGAGGGGATACAGTTTAGGACAGATTGCAATTATTCCTTTTAGATATAATCCGGTTTTTAGACGCCTTGAAATTTTAAAGAGACTCAAGGTGGGGATAATAACCGATTATTGCTCGGATGGGATTAAACCGAAACGGCAGACGCGTCTCTCAAAGATGACCTTTGAGAAACTTTTTCTCTCCGTAAACCCCTTAGAGATTAAGGGGTCAGGACCTTATGACCCCATCCCCTTTGCGATTGAGGAAAATCCCGAGGACTTAAGCCCTACGGAACTACCGTCACTATTAGGACCACCGGTTGACCTTTTAATTATTACCACCGAAGGGATGATAGATAAATATGGAGAGGTTTGCCGTTTGAAAAGGCTCCTTGGCTACAACACGGTAATAAAGACATTGACCTGGATAAGGCAACACTATACCGGAGTTGACGATGCCGAGCGGATAAGGAATTTCGTTAAGGATGCGGTTGAGAACTGGGGTGTCAGTTTTGTGCTACTGGGCAACGATGTTCCTTCAATTCCAACCAGATGGATCTGGCTTGAATATCTAATGGGATACTTCCCGTTTTGTATTGCCACCGACCTATACTATTCGGACCTTGATGATAACTGGAATTATGATGGTGATGACCGATTTGGCGAGGTTTCCGACTCTGTAGATTTTTACCCCGATGTTATTGTGGGAAGGATTCCTGCCCAAATTCCCGCTGATATTACTGGCTACTTTGGTAAACTTTATTCTTATCTATTTGACCCCCAATGCCCTCCTTCCGGTGAACCCCCATATCAGAGGAGGGCCCTCTTCGTCGGCTCAAAATTACACGCTGATTATGATGCCTACTATATCTCACTCAGTTTAAGCGCCCACCTTCCCCAGACCATTTTTAAGAACTATTTATATGAAAAACCCTGGCTTGATTTCAAGGAGGATATCTATAATGGATATAATCTCATTACATTCATCGCCCATGGTGATGTTAATCTAATGAGGGTATGCACCTTTCCGCGCGAGAATGTCACAAATTTCGGGTTTGATTCTTTGGCAAATGGGTTCTATCCCTTGATGGTTGTCATTACCTGTTATGCCGGACCATTTCAGGAAGACTGCCTGGGTGAGCACTGGGTGATGAATCCTGCCGGTGGTGGCATTGGCTTCATAGGACCGACGAGTCCAAGCGTTGCCTCCTATCATCAGGATTATACCAACTTGCTCTTTGATTCACTCTTTTCATTACCCCTGGGGAGTGCCCTTGCCTACTCAAAGATTCCCTTCATCCCTCCTTCCCAGTTCTCTGATAACTGGTACCGGATATATCAGTATTCTTTAAATCTCCTCGGCGATCCAACCTTGATATTATGGCGCGATATGCCCCTATTTTTAAACTCGGTGAATGCATCTCCTGATACGGTCAATGTCGGTGTTGATACAGTTGTAGTGCAAATCATCCCTCCCCTTGATTCATTTGTAGTAATTTTTTATAAAGAGAACGAACTATTTATTAAAGATACCGGCCAGGGCGGTTATTGCGAGACAATTATAAAGACAGATTCGGCGGGTTTCTTAAAATATACAATTTTAGCATCCCACTACATCCCCTATATAGATTCTCTTTATGTTAGGCCTTCTTCTGTATTCCCTTTCTATTTTAATCATACAGTCTATGACACAGCCGGGAATGGGAATGGAATTGTTAATCCCGGAGAGAAGATATTTCTTGAAGTTGGTTTGAAAAATAACGGTGCCATGCCTGCCAATGGGATATTGGCCTCCTTAAGTACCCAGGACAGTTTTATTACAATTGTGAATGATACTTCCGGTTATCCTGAAATTGGACCTGGGGGATATGCAGAAAATTTGACACCATTTTCCTTCCTTGCCAAAAATTCAATACCTGAAGGCCATCCAATAATCTTTGCCCTTCAGATTAACTATTTAGGTGGGAATAATCTTGATACCTTCCAGATAATTGCTCAGGCACCAAAACTTTCACTCTTTACCCAGAGATATAATATTAACGGAAATACCTATGGGATATTATCCTATATTGAAAATAAGGGAGGGTGCAATGCAGATTCTGTGGTTGCCAGGATAAGTTCTTATTCGGATACAGTAGTGGTCCTTGATAGTATTGCAAACTTCTCAAATATCCAGGCGCATTCTATCGTTCCCGCGAGTGATTCCTTTAAGTTGTTTTTAAACTATCCTGGGAATGTAGTTTACAACTTTCGGCTCTATCACCTGGGAAGAGAGGTGATAAATAAGAAGATTACACTCGCAACTCTACCTCAGCCCGATTCCCTGATATCATTCGGTATGCCAAATTCAATCGCCCTTAAATGGAAACCGGTTGAGGGTGCAATTGGATATAGAATCTATCGGGCAGTAAATCAAAATGGTCCCTATCAATTTTTAAATAATGCCCTTGAGCCAGTCTGTTATTTTGAAGACTATAATGCCCAGCCCGGGATTGATTACTATTATTATCTCTATGGAGTTGACTCCTCAATGAATGGAGGGGTGGATTCTGATACAATCTTGGGGAGAACAAATCCCATTGTGGAAGCGGGTTGGCCAAAGGTAGTCTATGGCTATCTCTTCTCTTCCCCCAATTTTGGCGACCTTGACCCCTTCTATCCGGGCCTGGAGATAGTCGTCTGCGGAAAGGAGGGCAGTGTCTATATGTGGCATTATGATGGGACCCCGGTTGCTGGTAGTATTGATGGCCGAATATTTCAGGGCAATGGAGAGATCTTCTCCTCACCCGCAGTTGGCGATGTAAACAGGGATGGGAAATTAGAGATCTGTTTCGGTATAAGGAGCAGTGCAAATAACCTTTATCTCCTGACAAAAGATGATACAACCTGGATTCCCCTACCGGGGTGGCCCAAATCTCTGCCCGGGGGTGTTCTTACCTCACCGGTCCTTGCTGACATTGATAATGATGGCGACCTTGAGATATTTGTTATCTCAGAAGGGAGTAGGCTGTATGCCTTTCACCACACCGGAGTTGGTGTATATCCACCGGATGGACTATTGAAGGAACTTTACGGTTCTCACCAGGGTTCTCCCGCAATAGGCGATATCAACGGTGATGGTAATTTAGAGATAGTTGTCTGCGGTGGTGGTGAATCGGATTCACTTTTTGTCTGGGATAGATACGGGAATTACCTTCCACCATTTCCGATCGGGATCATGCCTAAGATGTCCCTTTCTGCGGTTCTTGGCGATGTGATAGGGGATGGTAGATTAGAGGTCTGTTTTTATACCGATTCCACTAATATTGTCCATCTGGTAGATGCAGATGGCAATATCCTCTGGCAGAAATATATCCCCCATCTGGGTGATGTTGAGGCATATCCGGTTCTGGCTAATATTACCGGAAATGAAAGACCGGAGATAATCTGTGGTAGTAATCAGGGCTGGCAGGTTTTGTGTGTCTATGACTCCCTGGGTAATACTATCTCAGGATTTCCACCAAATTTCGGACACGATTTTAAACTCCCTATTGTGGCTGATGTTAATGGTGATGATTCAATGGATATTTTATGTGGCTCCGGAGACTGGAGTCTCTATGCATTCCATAACAACGGTAGTCTTGTGACCGGATTTCCGATTCACTTTGGAATTAGGATAGAACAATCACCCGCCGTCTTTGATATTGATATGGATGGTAAATTAGAATTGATGGTGGGTGCCAATGACTACAAATTCTGGGTATTCAAACTCAACTCTAAAATTTTTGACTGGCCAAAATTCCGCTATGACCCATACAATAGCGGTTGCTACAAATCAGGGAATTTACCGAGCGGAGAGATTTCTCGCTTCGCACCTCCCGCCTCCCACCTCCAATTGCTGGTCTACCCCAATCCATTCCGGAACCACCTTGTGATTCAGTATGCACTAAGTACTATCGACTATGCACCAGAGGGAGTAGCCAGTAGTCAGAGGTCAGTAGTCAGTATCAAGATATTTGATATCAGTGGTCGTTTGGTGAAGTCTTTTTTACTGGCTACTGACTACTGCCTACTGAATACTCTTATCTGGGATGGTTCTGACGATTCTGGGCGCCGATTGCCGGCCGGTGTCTATTTTGTGCAATTGGAATCGTGTAATTCAAGGACAGTAAAAAAGGTGGTTATGATTAAATAAAGGGGATAACTATGAAGAAAGTTATTATTCTGGCTTGTTTAAATCAAATATTGGTTGCCCAGGAGGTTGGTGCCCGATATTTGATAATTACCCACGACAATTTCTATAATTGTATCCTACCCCTTGCCCCTGGAAACACAAAAAGGGAATGAGGACAAAGGTTGTCAAACTCTCTGAGACGGGCTCAACTGCCCCCCAGATCAGGGATTATATTGTCAATGCCTATTATAACTGGCAGATTAAACCTGAATTTGTGCTCTTTGTTGGTGCACCAAATTTCCTTCCCTTCCCTCTTGTTTTGGGCTGGAATTCTGACAACTATTATACAAATATAACCGGTGATTTGTATAATGAAATCCTTTCGGGGAGATTGACCGTTCGTGATACAATTCAGGCAAAGACCGTAGTAAATAAAATCCTTGCCTATGAAAGAAATCCCAATACTACAGATACCCTGTGGTTTAAGAGGGCATGCCTGATTGCCAATGAGGATTATGGTTATTATCCACCGGTAGGTAATGATACAGTTTACTGGAATGATGTCCGGCATGCCAAGAATCTGATGCTTGCCAATGGCTATGATTTGGTTGATACATTATCCGCTGGCTTAGGGAATAGTGCGACCAATGTCTATCAATCAATAAACAGTGGCCGTAGTTTTTTGATGTATCGCGGGCAAGGCCTGGGAAACTGGCATAGTCCATTTGAATGTTATCCTCAAAATTATACAACAAATGGCACAAAACTACCGATTGTTCTCTCTATTACTTGTTGCACAATTGGGACAGGTTCAACCCCGGCCGGTGCTGAGATGTGGTTTTTAGCCGGAACACCTACCAACTTAAGGGGTGGGGCTGGCTATTTTGCTACAACGACGGTAGGTATGGGGTCTATTACCTTCTTAAGGAGCGC
>CBFGJQ010000042.1:0-3542 GCA_965649095.1 Caldifarciminota bacterium
TTTTAATCTGGTCGTCTCTTCCAATCTCTGCGATTCTCCTTTTTATCTTTTCTTCATACTGAATTTTATTTGAATAATAACAGTTATACAAATCGGCAAGGCCGGGGAAGTATTTCTCAATCAATTTTAAGACATTATGCCAGACATTTGGGTATGGATTCAGTGTATCAAAGCAAATACTCAAGGCACCAGCCTCTTCTGCACTCTTTATCAACTCCCTCAATTCATCCGGTGAATCAGTCAGATAGGGTAAGATGGGAGCAACAAATACCCAGGTGGCAATCCCATTTTCACTGATGGTTCTTATTGCCTTTAACCGGTCTTCAACTGATGGAGAATCAGGTTCAAATATCTCTTTGACTTTTTTATTGAGGGTGGTAATTGTGAATCCAATCTCTATCTCCTTGACCTTCTCTAACAAATCAATGTCTCTTAAAATAAGAGAAGACTTTGTGAGTATTGAAATTTTATGGTCAAAGTATCTTAATATCTCAATACATTTCCTTGTTATTTCATATTTAATCTCAATTGGCTGATATGCGTCACAGACAGTTCCAAGTGAAATGTGGCATCTCTTCTTCAATCTTTTAATCTGCTCCCTTAATACATCAGGCGCATTTACCTTTATATCTACGAACTCACCCCAAGGTTCGGGGTGGTCTGTAAAGCGTTTCATAAATGTAGCATAACAATATCGGCATTTGTGTCCGCAACCAAGGTAAGGATTGAGTGCATAGTCAATTCCGACGATACCTGATTTACTTAGAATTGATTGGCAGTAGATTTCGCGATAAGAGACCATCTAATTCAATGGTCTATCTCTTCGATTTTCTATAACGTCCAATTTTTAAGATTTTTGCAATATTAGCATCCGGATCAATGATGGGCTCGATTATCGGTTTTGCCGCGGTCAATAGGGTGCTGACCCCGGGTCCGTGTCCAGCATATCGGCAATCACCGTGGATTACTATTCCGATTGTAATTGCACCCCGGCGGAAACTTCGGCCGTAAAGGTTGTCGTGGTCCATAAGGGCAACAAAATCGCCCAGTCTGATTTTATCAAGCCCAAGTCTTTTGATAAATTCCCTGTCCGTGGTCATTATATCATAGTCACCGGCCCCCATCATTAAACTGCCCGTTCCGGAGCCCATTAACTCGGCAGGAATTTTTACCGTGACTGGAACCAGAATTTTATTGCCACTCGGTTTTATTCCCATTTTCATTGCCCCTTTTACCTTTTGCATCTCCGGACTTGACGATTGCCTCATTCCCGATACAGGCATAAAAATTATAGCCGGCATTTGGTCGGTCGTATCGGTCTTTTTCATCCAGGATTGTTGAGACACAGGGTTCAATATGGTCGGCCTCCCAGCCAAATGCCGGGTCTCCAACCTTTATATTGTAAACTATGCCACCTGTCCCGGGCAATAAGAACGGCTTCCCATCCGCATCCACGCTGTGTGCCCTTGGTCCACCCGGGTTAGCCACTCTTCCCTGCACCGACATCATAACCAACCTTTCTTTGTTTGTTCTCAGCATAATTTACTCCTTTTTAAGGATTATAATCAAATATTCATCAGAATCAATAATGTTGATTGATTATGCATCTGATGTTGACTTTTAATCTTTATTGGATATAATTATAGTTTTATGAATTTATTTTTACTACCCAGCAAAGGGATAGATGAATTTATACGAAATCTTTCAAAAAGGGCGAAGGTGTTTTATCCCTTTGTTGAGAATGGCAAAAGCCATTTGATTGAATTTAATCCTGAACAGAATTTTTCACCCGATTTTAATAAAATAAGAACCGCCCAGAATATTAAACACTTCTTTTTCCCCACGAGGGATGTCGTTGCCCGTTTCCCGACAAAGATAGAATTGAGGACCAGCCCGATTGTCCTTATGGGCGTAAAGAATTGTGATTTAAGAGGGATAGAGGTATATGACCGTGTATTTTTGAACTGGCAACCGGTTGATAATATATATAAGGAAAGAAGAGAAAATTTTTTGATAATCTCTGCTGACTGTCCAGAACCTAAAGATACCTGTTTTTGTAATTTTGTCGGTCTAAAACCATATCCTGAAGGAATCAGCGACATAAACATTACCGTTGTTAAATCAGGTTATCTGTTTGAGGTTTTTTCAAAAAAGGGTGGAGATATAATAGAAGAAAATAAAGAATTGTTTAAGGAGGCAGATAGTGAGAGTATAAGTGAAAGGGAAGATATTAGAAGAAAGGCGATTGAAAGACTTATTAATATAAACAAAAAGAAGTTGAAAGACAATATCTTTGAGTTAGTTGAAAAGAGTGATAAAAAAGCGATTAGAAGTGCACGGGATGAATGTGTTGAATGCTTTTCCTGTCTCCATTCCTGTCCGACCTGTTATTGTTTTTTATTGAGCGATTATAAAAAAGGTGATGATATTGAGAGGGTAAGGGTATGGGATGCCTGTTATTATGCCGCCTATGCCCGGGTTGGTGGTGGTGCAAACCCAAGAAGCAGAATTGACGAAAGATTCTGGAATAGATTCCAGTGCAAGTTCAACTATTTTTATCAATATGAGAAAATCTTTGCCTGTTCAGGATGTGGAAGGTGTCTTGTCGGGTGCTCGGCAAAGATTGATATAAGGGAGATTTTAAATAGACTATGAATCCCTATGAGCCTGTCTTGGTAAAGATTAAAAAGATAATTCCTGAGACACCAACAATAACTACATTCATCCTTGATGGTAAACCAATAGAGTTTGAGGCTGGACAGTTTGCCGAACTTACTGTGCTGGGTGTGGGAGAGGCACCATTCACACCCTCTTCATCACCATATGCTAAAGACTTGGAATTTACAATAATGAAGGTCGGAAGGGTAACTCAGAAATTGTTTGAGTTGGAAGAAGGCGACATAGTTGGGGTGCGGGGACCATTTGGAAAACCATATCCATTAAAAGAGTTTAAGAAGAAAGATGTATTTATCGTTGGTGGTGGTGTTGGTTTTGCACCACTTCGCTCTTTATTCCTTTCACTAATAGAGAACATAAACGACTATAAAAAGATATATATCAGATACGGTGCGAGGACTCCGAAGGATATCGTTTATAAATATTTGCTACCGGAATGGCAGAAGATAAAGAATGTTGATATTCTGCTAACCGTTGATGTCGGAGATGGAGAATGGAAGGGCAGAGTTGGGGTTGTGACAACTATCCTTGATGAAATTCCAGTTGATGCCAAGAATACACCGGCTATAGTTTGTGGACCTCCCTTAATGATGAAATTTACTACCCAGCGGCTCGTTGAGGCAGGTTTTAAGGATTCAAATATCTATCTCTCAATGGAGAAGAATATGTCCTGTGGAATAGGAAAGTGCAATCACTGCCGGGTCGGCAAGTTTTATGTTTGCAAGGACGGACCGGTTCTGACCTGGAAGGATGTAAAGGATATAGAGGACCCGTTCCTATGAATGTTGGCCGTTTACCGTTTACCGTCAAACGAACATTGTGCACATTCTGTGGTTATGGTTGTGAACTCGGGATTGTCTTTGACG
>CBFGJQ010000042.1:3552-5676 GCA_965649095.1 Caldifarciminota bacterium
TACACCAAATCAGGGAAGGCTCTGCCCAAGAGGAAGTGCCTCTGTTATTTATTTGAACCATCCGAAAAGGCTTTGTGTCCCGGTGGAGAATGGTAAATATAAAGACTGGGAGTTTGTTAAACAGAGATTCGGGGAAATATTAAACCAGCCGAATTCAATTGCGGTGACAGTTGATAGAAATTTGACGATAGAAGAAGAATCGGCAATCATCGGATTCTGCAAGAAATTCGGCATAGATAATATTGCATCAACATATTTTGAACCGGAACATCTATTAAAAAAGTTTGTTGATGAGAAATCCCCTATTTCCCTTGATGAAATAGAGCGGTCTCAGATGATAATTGTCCTCGGCGATGTCTTTAATTATGCACCGATGATCTCAAAACATCTAATAAACTGGAAATTGAGTGATAGAAGGCATCGTCTTGTAGTAATAGATTCATTAATAAACCATACCTCATATTTTGCGACTGATTTTCTTATGGTAAGACCAGGGGCAGAAGGGCTTTTGTTTCTCGGGATTGCAGGTGAAACACTTTCAGGAATAAATATTTCTGAATTGACAGGAATCCCAGAAAAGATGATAGAAGGAATTTCAAAAGATTTCAAATCTGCAGAAAATGGTTTGTTAATTATTTGCATCCCCTTTGCCCATAGTTATGAGCCGCAGATAATATTTGAAGGAGTGAAGAGATTTGCAGTGGAGAGTAAGAAACGGGTTTTACCCATTTTTGAATTTGTCCACTCCAATAGTTTTTCACCTCCTGGAAAGGTCTTTGAATTGATAAAAAATAACAAAATAAAATATATCATAAACTTTGGTGAACTATTTCCTTTTTATTATCCACAACTTGTAAAAGAATTATCTGGCATGAATATCTATGCTACATCAACTTTGCGTTTTAAGGATTTTGTGCAAATCCCCATTGCATTGAATATGGAAAAATCAGGGACCATTTTGACAGCAGCCGGTAGAAAGAGTATCGGGGGTGAGATAAAACCAGCAAGCGGGGCAAAAGATATTAAAGGATTGTTGAATTTTCTTGGCATGGGGGTAGAGGACTCAGGGATAGGACAGAAAGAATTTAAGATTGATATAAAATCCGGGGTAAAGAAAATAGTTAGTTACCTGGCTGAAAAGAAAGAAGGATATTTTAGACTCTTTGGTGAGAAGTCTGCATACTACTATTTAGGTCTGCTTGAAGAACCGATTTTGAAGATAAATCCTTTAGATGCGGGTGAATTGGGGATTAAACAGAATGAATCTGTTAATGTTGAATCAAAATGTGGGCGCACAAAATTAAAGGTAAAGATAACCAATGAAGTGCCCGAAGGCGCACTATACACCCAGCCCGAGACTCCGGATGTGCGGGGATTGTTTGAATATGAAGTCATTGATGATTTTTTGAATTTCATACCGACCGAGGTTAGGATATGGCAAGAAGAATAGTTTTAGACCTTGATCTATGTTGTGGGTGCAGGTCCTGTGAGGCAGCCTGCAAGGTTGCTTTTAAAGGTGAAGCAAGGATAAGACATGGTGATATTGAAAGTGTAGCATATCTGCCTTTAGCCTGCAAGCATTGCAAAGAGGCATTATGCCTTGCATCCTGCCCGGTTGAGGCAATCACCCGCGATGAAAAGACCGGACTCATTGTGCGGTCTTCTTTTAAGTGTATTGGTTGCAAAAGTTGTGCCTATGCCTGTCCATTTGGGGTCATTGATGCACCGCTTGTCCGACATATATCGCAAAAATGCAATCTCTGCAATGACCGAAAGGAAGGACCGAGGTGTGTTTCTGCCTGTTCATCAGGTGCATTACAATTCCTTGAGGAAGAGGAGATAAAGAAGATGGAGATCGGGGTGAGGATGGTCTCAAAGGATGCATTTGTGAGGAGAAGGTGATGAATCTTATCAGGATTTTATTTAACTATTTTCTATTCCCTGGTTTTCTATTTACGGCAATTGTGGGTATGTTTCTGACCTGGATTGACCGCAAGGTAACGGCAAGGGTTCAGATGAGGGTCGGGCCACCCTGGTATCAACCCTATGCAGATTTTCTGAAGTTGTTGATTAAAGAAACAATCATCCCGGAAGGAGCATCAAAGACACTTTTCTATCTCGGAC